>NZ_BADW01000111.1:0-33584 GCF_000241165.1 Pseudoalteromonas sp. BSi20439 | reverse complement strand
ACAGGCCCTAAAAAAAGCGAACACAATAATCGTTTTTTTGCACTGTAATAAATAATGAAATTAGTTACACTAGGGTCAACTAATTTGAGGAGAGCGTTATGTTAACAGTAATTTTTGGCCGTGAAGGCTGCCCTTTTTGTGTTCGCGCTAAAGATGTTGCAGAGCAACTTGCTAATGACCGCGATGATTTTAAATACCGCTACATCGACATCATTAAAGAAGGTATCAGTAAAGAAGATTTAGAAAAGTCTGCAGGCAAGCCATGTCCGACTGTGCCACAAATTTTTGTAGACCAAACTCATATTGGTGGATTCACTGAATTTGAAGCTTATGCTAAAGAAAACCTAGGCCTTTACCAGTAAATTTGTAGGTATATTGTTAACCAGCTTAATTAACGCACAACTTGAGCTGGTTAAATTTCGACCAACATCAACCACATATAAATTAGTTGTAATTTATACAAGCATTTGCCTCGTATTTCCTATACAATGCGCGCCTCTTTAAATTCGTTGAGGCGTATTAATGTCAGAACCAGTCACGTTTGAATCTCTAAATCTTTCTCCTGCAATTTTAAAGGCAGTTGAAGAGTTGGGTTACAAGACACCATCTGAAATCCAAGCTCAATGTATACCGTTATTGCTAGAAAGAAAGGACGTACTGGGACTAGCACAAACGGGTACAGGTAAAACAGCAGCATTTGCACTGCCATTACTAAATAATATTGACCCGTCTGTGAAACAGCCACAGATCCTTGTACTCACACCAACCCGTGAGCTTGCGATCCAAGTAGCTGAGGCATTTGAACAATATGCAAAACACACTCGTGGTGTTGAAGTACTGGCACTATATGGTGGCCAGAGCTACAGCATCCAGTTGAGCGCACTTCGTCGTGGCGCACAGATTATTGTTGCTACACCGGGTCGTTTAATCGATCACATAAACCGTGGCACTATCAAGTTTGATGCTTTACAAGCACTTGTACTTGATGAAGCCGATGAAATGCTACGTATGGGCTTTATCGATGATGTTGAAAACATCATGGAAAAAACGCCGCGTGAAAAGCAAACATGTCTTTTCTCTGCGACTATGCCTAAGCAAATTCAAAACATCAGCAGCAAATATATGAACAATCCTGAACAGGTTCATATTTCTGCACGCAACTCAACTGTATCGTCAGTAGAGCAAGTGTTTTGGAATGCACACGTACATAAAAACAAAGCCATTGTTCGTTTCTTAGAAGCAGAACAATATGAAGGTGCTATTGTTTTCGTACGTACACGTAACGATACAGTTCAACTAGCTGAGTTATTAGAGCGCGAAGGTTTCTCTGCTGCTCCACTTAACGGTGACATGAACCAGCAAGCGCGTGAGCGCACAGTTGATCGTTTAAAAAGCGGCATGCTAAACGTTGTTATTGCAACAGACGTAGCGGCACGTGGTCTTGATGTAGACCGTTTAAGCTTAGTTATCAACTACGACATTCCACAAGATTCTGAAGCCTACGTTCACCGTATCGGCCGTACAGGTCGTGCTGGTCGTACTGGTAAAGCGATTCTTTTCGTTAA
The DNA here is from genome assembly GCF_000241165.1 of Pseudoalteromonas sp. BSi20439. Taxonomy (NCBI): domain Bacteria; kingdom Pseudomonadati; phylum Pseudomonadota; class Gammaproteobacteria; order Alteromonadales; family Pseudoalteromonadaceae; genus Pseudoalteromonas; species Pseudoalteromonas sp. BSi20439. The sequence goes on along the minus strand of NZ_BADW01000111.1, from coordinate 32,019 downwards.
GCATAACGAGCGTTATTTACTTAAAAATATCATTCGTCATACTAAATCTGAAATCGCACAAGTTGAATTACCAACAGCTAAAGTTGTTGAAGAGAAACGTATTAATGCGCTTCAAGAAAAGCTTACGCTTGCACTTGAAAACAAAGATATTACTTTCTTTAACGAAGTGGCTGCCAATATGGCACAAAAACTTGAGCTTGCTCCTGAAGACTTAGCGGGTGCATTACTGTGTTTAGCACAGCAACAATCGCCAATTAAAGTTGAAGAAGTTAAGATTCAACCGCGTGAGCGTAACGAACGCAACCCTCGCAACGACCGTAATGATCGTGGTGACCGTGGTCGTCGTAACGAACGTGGCGGTGAGCGCGCTGAGCGTAAACCTCGCGAGCGTAATAGCCGTGATGCAGGTCCTATGGATACGTACCGTATCGAAGTAGGTCGTGAGCATGGTGTTCAGGTTAAGAACATTGTTGGTGCAATTGCTAACGAAGCTGACATTTCAAGCAAGTTTATTGGTGACATTCGTCTTCACGACAGTCACAGTACGGTACAATTGCCGCAAAACATGCCTAAAGATGTACTTGATCACTTCCAAAAAGTGTTTATTTGTAAACGCCCAATGGGTATGACATTAACACAAGATCAAGGTCCTTCTGAGCCACGCGGCGAGCGTTCTGAACGCCCTGCTGGTGACAAGAAGCGTAGCTTTAACAAAGAAGGCCAACGCCCTGATAAGCGTAGCGGTCCTCGTAAAGAACGTCGCCCAGTTAGCTTCACCGCTAAGTAAGCAACGATTCTTTAGTAAAAAAACCTTGCCACGAAAGTGCCAAGGTTTTTCTGTGCCTGGAATTCAGGTATCAGGTATCAGGTATCAGATTAGCTTAATCTTCGTAACGCACAGCCAACTTTTATCAGCTTTAAAGTGCAGTGTACCTACACCTCTTTGTAAATAATTCACTTAGCCCGTTCCCCGCAGCTCGTACCTCGAAGCCCGTACCCACTAGCCTTTGATATCTCAAGCTTCTTTGTAGAATAACAAAAAAGCCCCACCAGTTCATGGTGAGGCTTCTACTTTGTTATAGCGATTATATTTGTTAAGGCGCTACTGCTGGGTACACGTAGCTGGCATCAAGTCCTAATGGGATACCGAGTGCCCAGTAGCCTAGCAAAAAGATACTCCAGCCAATCATAAAGGCGATTGAATACGGTAGCATCATCGCGATAAGCGTACCTATGCCTGTGCCTTTAACGTATTTTTGACAGTACACCACCACCAGCGGGAAATATGGCATTAGCGGGGTGATAATATTAGAGCTAGAATCTCCCACACGGTACGCTGCTTGCGTTAAGTCTGGCGAAATACCGAGCTGCATTAGCATAGGTACAAATACCGGACCTAATAGTGCCCACTTAGCCGAGCTTGAACCAACAAACAAGTTTACAAAACCAGTTAGGAAAATAATCCCTACTACCGTTACAGAGCTCGGTAACTCCATTGCTTTTAATACTTGAGCCCCTTCAATTGCCAGTAAAGCACCTAGGTTTGATTTACTAAATGCAGCAATAAATAATGAACAAAAGAATGCCATAACAATGTAATACGCCATACCATTCATGGCTTTGCTCATCGCATCTATCATGTCTTTAGAGCTTTTAAAGGTGCCTACGGTAAAACCATATACTGCGCCTGGGATCCAAAACAGTAAGAAGATTAGCGGCACTATTGACTGCATTAGAGGTGAACTAAAGTTTGTTAAAGAGCCATCGCTGCTGCGCATCGCTGAATCAGCGGGTGCAGATACATACGCTAATAATGCAATACCTGCAATCATTACGGTACTGGCAATAAGAAATGCACGTTTTTCGTCACTACGAGCATCTTCAAATGCTGGTAGGTCTTGAGTTTCACCATCTACTGGTGAATTTTTTAAACGTGGTTCAATAATTTTATCGGTGATATACCAACCTAGCATCACAATAAATAAGCTTGATGCTGAAGCAAAGCCCCAGTTATTAAGCGGGTTAATGCTCATTGTTGGATTAATAATTTGTGCTGCACTTTGGGTAAAGCTTTGCAGTAATGGGTCAATCCCAGATGGGATAAAGTTAGCGCCAAAGCCACCACTTACCCCGGCAAATGCGGCTGCAATACCGGCAAGCGGATGACGACCAGCTGCAAAAAATATTACCCCAGCAAGAGGAATAACTAGCACATATCCTGCATCGGTAGCCGTATGGCTCACAATAGCCACTAAAATAATTGAGGGTGTTAGTAATTTTTTAGGCGTTACTTTGAGCATTAATTTAAGGCCGGTATTAATAAAGCCCGAATGCTCTGCAACGCCCACACCCAGCATAGCAACCAGTACGACACCCAGTGGCGCAAAACCGGTGAATGTTTTTACCATAGAAGATAAAAAAGTAGCCAACGAATCGCTGGCAAGCATGTTATTGATGATAATGGCTTAGCCAGTACGAGGGTCTATTGCATCAAACGTGACGCTTGAAAACCACCAAGACAAAAACCAAATTAATAACATGGCAAACAAAAAGATAATTGCTGGATCAGGAAGCTTATTACCTACCCGCTCAACAAAATTTAAAAATCGCGCAACTATGCCCGTTGGCATTGTCGCATCATTATTGTTATTCATTTCACTTGTTCCCTAGAATTTAGACTACGCTACTTTAGCGTATCTAAGGAATGAGGTAAATTTTAACTGAATAAACAAGTTCTTTTTTAGGCACAAAAAAACGCGGCTCAGTGGCCGCGCTATTATTAATGAATAAAAAAAGCTTATGCGAGTGCTTTTACTTCATCCCATATTCTTACTACGAGTGCTTTATCGTCTTCATTAAGTTCGCCGTTGCGATAAGCTTTTACTAAGCTTTTTTCAACCGTGTCGTTTAGTTCTGCAACGTCTAGATTTAATTCTTCAACTTGTGCATAACCTACGGCTAAATCAAAGTGGCCGCGTAAATAACCGCCGGCAAATAACTCGTCATCGGTGGCTTTTATCACTAAATCATCAAAATATTGCTGCGCAGCATCTATGTAATTTACTAAACTCATGTGTTACTTCTCCTCTGGGTGCAGCCCATCTTGATGACCTACTGCATACATAATATGGTCGTTAAACCCACTGGTTACACGGATATAACCGCTTAATTCATCATCTAATTTGCTATCACCGGTATCACAAATCAGCGGTCGGCCATTTAAAGCCTGTAATTTTGTTTTTGTAGCCACAACAATAATATTATCGCGGCCTATCGCTTTAATTAACGCAGGACTGAGTTGTTGATTGCCTCGACCAAAAATATGCCCTTGGCCGCCAATTAGAGTAATCACTAACTTTGTTTCATGTCCTGTCGTAAGTTCAAGAAGTTGCTGGGCTGTTAGGTCTTGGCCTACTAAGGCTTGATCTTCAACTAAATCAACACCGAGTAAGGTATTTTCAAGCCCCATTTCTTCCATCACCGCACCAACGGTAGAGCCACTGCCCATAACATAGAGGGTATCGGCATCCATTTCACTAACGACATAAGCAGCTATATCTGCTAGCACCAGCTCGTCAGTTTCTTTACCGCCATTTTTAACCGCTTGTACATAGCGCACTTCACTTGGCACTTGCATTTCACCATAACGTTTTGCTTTTACTGTTCCTTGGCGAAAAGCTACTTCATCAATGTCCATCACATCAGCCTCGCTTAATGTTACCAGCTCACCTTTAACTAACATTTCAACTACGCGGCCTGCGGCTTTTGGCGTAATGGCATATACCCCTGAGTGAATTTTACACCCTGCTGGAATGCCCAACACGGGTACCGAGTCTTCTACAGCATGGCAAATGTTGCGCGCCGTTCCGTCGCCACCAGCAAATAAGATTAAATCAACACCTTGTTGCTGTAATAAACGAGCTGCAGCTTCGGTATCGTCACTGGTTGTGGGTGAGTTACTTTGATATACCACTTGCGTATTAAAGCCCAGCGCTTTTGCTGTTTGCTCCCCCATTTCATCATTAACAGTATAAATAGTAATGTTTGATTGATGAGGTACCAGCACTTCAAGTGCAGCTTTAGTGCGGCTATTTGACTTAGGCTCTGCACCTAATGCGATTGCTTTAGCAGCGGTGTCTTCGCCATCACTGCCCTTTAGCGCCACACTACCACCGAGTCCTGCGACCGGATTTACAATCAACCCTAACTTAAACTGCATCTTTTAGCTCCTCGGGAGAATGCCATGAAAACTGCGCAGCATGTAATGGCCACGTGGTGTTATAAAATTTACACAGTGCTTTTAATAATAAGGTTGTTCTTGGGTTAAACCCGTTTTGCAACAACTCTAATAACTTTGCATGAACACGCGATTGAAACGCAAATCGACAAGTTTGCTCACCATTTAAATTATCTACCGATACGTTAAAATCAAACCCAGCAGCCACACTCAGTGCCCACTCTATTGCTTGAGGTTTTACCTCTACTGATTCAAACTCCGCTTGCTGTGAAGCATCGCGCCCATCAGGGCAATACCAATAACCATAATCTTCAACTAAGCGGCGCTGAGAACCTGCCACTAACCAATGGGCTATTTCATGCAATGCACTGGCATAAAAACCATGGGCAAACACAATTTGATGATACGGGGTTATATCATTTGCGGGAATGTAAATAGGCTCATGCTCACCTTTTACCAAACGCGTGTTATAGCTTTGGTAAAAAGTGTGTTCGAAAATAGAAATTAGATCAGCTACTTGGTGCATAAATACTTCGTATACTCGTTTGAACCCGATGCTTTAAAGACAGATGAAATTAGTATAAAGCACACTAAAAACGAAGCGAATTGTACGTACTTTTATCTACAAAGTAAAAAACAAGCGATTAAAAACATTGTTAGCGCCAAGCGATTTAATTTTAACGCTTTAACCATCACCGATTACTGCTAGGTTATATATTTAGAAATATCGACTTCATCTATTTGTTCAGCATTGAGATAACGCTTAGCATAATCAAGATAAATACCTGAACTTAAAAATAATTCAAATACGGCTTTATCAACATGATGATCGGCCACCATTTTAGCTAATATACCAATGGACTCACTAAGTGTTTTTGCCTTTTTATAGGGCCTGTCGGCTGCTGTTAATGCTTCAAAAATGTCAGCAAGTACCAGCACCCGTTCAGGTATCGATAAATCATCGGCACTTAGTTTACGAGGATAGCCAGTTCCTTTTAATGTTTCATGGTGAGTAGAGGCAAAACGCGGGACACGCTCCAACTCTTTAGGAAATGGTAATGTATCGAGCATACGTATGGTACTTATAATATGCTCATTAATTTTAAACCTATCTTCTGCGGTAAGGGTGCCTCTAGAAGTTTGTAAATTATAAAGCTCCCCTAAATTATATTTATATTTACACGGAGCAATTTTTATTCCTAAACGCTCGTCATATTCAATCGGTTTATCATGAGGAATTAAATGCCAAGGCTTATCGCTGAGTAGCTTTTCAGTAGCAGGCAGCGTGTCACTCGTTTGTGCATAGCGATACATTTCGACAGGTGAAAGCCCTAGCTTATCGTCAAAGTGCCGCACCCAAGTAACATTGCTTAGCAAGGTTAAACGCTCAAGCGAGGCTGCTGTGATTTTTTCGCCGCCAATATTACACTGTGCAATAAAGGCAAAATCGTCCAACAACTGTTGATGTTTAGCCGCCAACTGCTTAGCTAGCTCACTCTGATTTTTTGGGGTTTGTTGCAATGACTTGTAGTAATCAAGCTCGGCATCTCGCCAAAGGACTTCAAACCGTGTTCTTACTTCATGAATACGATTATAAATCACTTCCAACTTAGTGCCTTTATCGACAATGTGCTCTGGAGTAGTTATTTTACCGCAATCATGTAACCAAGCAGCTAAGCTAAACTCTTCAATCTCCTCATCACTTTTAAATTTAAACGTTTGAAAGGCAGGTAACTCTGATTCTGAAGCGGCTTTAGCAAGCTTAATACCGAGCTCAGGAACACGTTCGCAGTGTCCCGCAGTGTAGGGAGACTTATCATCAATTGCTTGAGCTATAAGCTCAACAAACGAAGCCATGAGTGCTTTTTGGCTTTCTTCGTGTTGTTGTATCGACTTGCTCATTTCGACCATAGAGCTGGCTAAAGTATTAATTTCTTTAATATGACTTTTTAAGGTTGAGACTTGCTTAAACTGACGATTTTTAATTTTATTATTTTCACCCACCAGCGTTTTAATTGGGGTAACAATGGGGGATGCAAAAAGCCAAGATACCGGCAGCATCATGATAAAACAAGCAACAGTAATTATTATCGAAAGCCTGATTTTCTCATGCGTTGAGCTCAACACATTATCTTTAGATACCATAATGGCTAAATAGCCCGTGCTAGCGAAAGCTAGATAATCAGACAAAGGTTTAATAAAAATGTACTGCTCTTTGCCATTAATAATTACTAACTGCAATTTGGAAAAGTGACGTTCATCGGCTAATAAAGTAACTAAAGGCTCATAGGGAACCGTACCAACAATTTTAGACTTTTTCACTGGGTGAGTATTAAGCCATTTATCACTGAGTTGCTGCTTAAATTCAATCGGTAATTGCGCGGCCGCATAATTGAATAAATTTTTAAGTGGCTCATCATGATGATGAAAAAGGAGGTGGTAATTACTGGGGAAATACGCCGCACTTTTTTTATCTAGTGGGTTATAGCGAACCCCCTTAATAAAGAATTGTTGTTGGGTATATTGTAATACCGCTTTACTATCTATTCCTGCATAGACCTCACCGTTGGCAACACGGATCAACAATTCTTTTGTATTAGGGACAGTCACTAAATTCAGTTCTGGAAAGTGAATGCGAAGTATATTAGCAATTGCCCATCCTTCTCCTACTGCAACTGACTTACCTACAAGTTGCTGCATGCTTGTAATTGGTGGGTTGCTTTGTTTATTTATAATATTTAATGGTAAGGAAGTTATCGGCGCACTGAGCTTACCTAAGGTGGTGTTTGATTTTGTTTTTAGTACCGGGTGGAGTATATCAATCTGTTTGCTTTCAAATAAATCTAGCAATTCTTGCCAACTAAGTCCATTAACATAATTTATCTTAATACCCAGTAGCTGCGCAATCGCATTGATATATTCAATACTGTAGCCATTGGGCGTACCACTAACGCTAAAATCCATAGGGGCCCAATTTGTTTCGTTTGATACTGTAATAGTCGGATATTGTGCAATTACTTTTTGCTGCTGCTCGCTTAGCGTTAATCGATTCAAACTTTTATTATTATCAACATTTACCTCTTGATTTGAAGCAACAATCTCTCCTTCTCGATTATATATAAATAACTGCGCAGAGTTATGCATACCTAACTGCTGCTGTTGTGTTATTAAGTAATTAGAAATATTATCGACCATAACTCCAAGAGCTAACACATGGTCTTTGCCTTTGGTTTTAATTGAGTAGGTTTGCCCTGGAGTTTGTAAATGCGTGAATAAGTAAGGTTTAGTTTTATTAACCTGCTTTGAGTTTGCTTGTTTAAACCAGGTTTGCTCTCGGGGATCAAAAAACGTCGGTTTATTGGTTTTTTTTCTTAGGTTAAAATCTGCATCAAAGTAATACCTGTGCTCTATCCTTTGGCCTTCTTCACTTTTAATATGGATCACAACCCATCGGTCATTATCAACCGTATTTAAACGTTCTCTAACTATTTTGCCACTTTCAAGGTTAATAAGCTCATAAAAGTCCCCGTTGTTATAGCCCATAAAAAAAGCATAAAACAAAGGGTTCAATTCCATTATTTCGCTTAGTACATTACGCAACTCTGTTTTATCTGAAAAGTTATCACCCACTATTGAGGTATTTTTAACCATCATATTTAAGCTGTTTTCTGATTTCTCATTGACGCGTGTTAGGTAATCAGCAACAGATTGGGTGGTCATATTGAAATGCTGCAAGTTAGACTCCAACGCCATTTTTTCGCTGAAGTAATACTGTAAGCTCGTAGCTATAATGGCGGTAATAGACGTCGCTAATACAAATACCGCCACAACCGTTAAACGAATAGAAAAGCGTACTGTTCTTTTTAACTTATTTAACGCTTTAAATATCATTGAACTTTCCTTGGAGCACTTTTAAGAGCAGTAAATAAAGGGGATTGAATATTGCTAAAAACAATGTTCATAATCCAAATGGTTATTAATTTGAACTAAAATAATATTAGTCATAAAATCAAAAATATAAAACTTTATGCACTTATTTACTGATCACTTAATTACCCTTACCATACACCAACCAAAAACCTAAATTGACTCACTCTTATGGTTAAACAACACAGCTCTTTTTCGTGGCTATTTATCTCTTTTACTTTTTTAACACTGTTGGCTACTTCTGCCAGCAGTTATGCAAAAAGCATAAGTATTAACGTATTTGCTATTCCTTCTAAGCCTATCGTTGAGCTAGTCGCTAACACCAGCGATGAATTGGCTACGCACCAAATTACTACGTTTTACCAACAAGGGTTACCCGTGCATGCCACCTTGTATTTAACTGATTACCCATTTGAAGCACAAAACGAAATTAAGCAAATGGTAGAGCGTATTGCCAAAGAACATCAGTCGTTTGAGATAAAAGCCAATGGATTTAGTGTGTCACCAAGTAATTGGGCATTTATAAAATTAGAAAAATCATATCAGTTACAACGCTTAGCCGATGAGGTTACCCTTAAGCTTGAGCCGCTTCGCGATCATCAAGCGCTAGTGCCAAGTTGGGTAAAGCATTACCCTAATAAACTCGTGGCTTTTGAACGTTATGGCAGCCCAAATGTATTTCAGAATTTTCAGCCGCATTTAACCCTACTTGCAAATGAGCAAAACCCTGCATTGGATGCGTTTAATAAAGTCATGCAAGCTGAGCCACCGCAAGCACAAGGGGAAATAATTGGGATTGGAATTGGAGTGTCTGATCAGTTTGGTCAACAAAAAGAAATACTCGCTAAGTACTTTTTTGATGCCAAATAAATAGTTAATAACAGGGCTAATTACATACTTTGTAATTAATGTTTATGGGTTTGTGGTTAGCTTATCTGTTAAATGTTTTTTAAGTATGCGGGTGTTACGCGTATTTGCTTTAAACATGGCATCAAAAATATCTCCAAAAAATGGAATGAGCCCGCCAACAAAATCAATCAACATATTTATAATAATACGGCTTTTTACTCGCTTGCTAACACCTAAGCGCTGCGCTTCAATTAGTACATAGCCAGATAAAATAAGTCCTGCTAAATCACCTATCACAGGTAAAAGCCCAATCAGCGACTCTGCACCAAATTTAAATTTAGTAAACGGAATACCAATGCTGCTATCGGTAAAGCGGCTAAACTCTTCGAGTCGTTTTATGGTGGCTTTATATTCAGCTTGTGTAACGTGAGATTGATTATTTTTTTGCATACTAACAGCTCTCTTATTTTTAGGTGCGCTGAGCACATTTAAATTATTGAGCGGCAATAAAGATGTATAGCCTGTATATACTAAACGCACTATTGCCCGTTTAGTATAGTTTTAAACGTAAGGCGCTTAAATAGCGCCTTTAATTGGCCCATGTTCGTGGTTTACATGTGGGTTTTGACCGCGTTGACGAAGTAAATGATCCATTAAAGTAATAGCCATCATTGCCTCAGCAATCGGAATAGCACGAATGCCTACACAAGGATCGTGACGACCTTTAGTGATCATCTCAACCGCTTCATTTTCGGTATTAATACTATTACCGGGAATAGTAATACTTGATGTTGGCTTAAGCGCAATTGATGCGATTATATCTTGCCCCGTTGAAATACCTGCAAGCACGCCGCCGGCATGATTTGAGGTAAACCCATCAGGGGTTAACTCATCACGATGCTCAGAGCCTTTTTGCTCGACTACATCAAAGCCATCGCCAATTTCAACGCCTTTAACAGCATTAATACTCATTAATGAATGTGCAAGTTCGGCATCTAGCCTATCAAATACTGGCTCACCTAATCCAACTGGTACATTTTTAGCCACTACTTTTACTTTGGCACCCACTGAGTCGCCTTGCTTTTTTAGCTCGCGCATATATTCATCAAGTGCTTCAAGCTTACTTGTATCTGGGAAGAAAAATAAATTGTTTTCCACTTCGTCCCAATCGTAGTTTTCGGCTTTTATTGGCCCTAATTGGCTCAAGCATGCTTTAACTTCAATACCATGAAACTGTTTTAAATACTTTTTAGCAATGGCGCCTGCGGCAACCCGAATAGCGGTTTCGCGCGCAGATGAGCGGCCACCACCACGGTAATCGCGTAGGCCGTACTTGTGCCAGTAGGTATAGTCACCGTGACCTGGACGAAATACGTCTTTAATTTTGCCATAATCTTGTGAGCGTTGATCGGTATTTTCAATTAATAAACCAATACTGGTACCTGTGGTTTTACCTTCAAAAACGCCCGCTAAAATTTTAATTTGATCGCTCTCACGGCGCTGCGTGGTATAGCGACTTTGTCCAGGCTTTCGACGATCTAAATCGTGTTGTATGTCGGCCTCTGTTATCTCAAGGCCTGCGGGCGTGCCATCCACTACGCCGCCTAATGCAACGCCGTGGCTTTCGCCAAAGGTGGACACTTTAAATAACTGCCCTATGCTATTACCTGCCATTAACTTTCCTCATTCCTAATGACTTATAGCCGAGAATTAACTCGGCTATTGTTTTGCCCAGCCATTTGGGATGAATGGCTAGTATTAATTATTACTGTGCAAAGTAGGCATCTAGTTGTTGCTTGCTAATAACAAACACACCTAATCCGCCTTGTTCAAACTCAATCCATTCAAATGGTGCGCCTGGATACAGTGCATCCATATGTACCATAGAGTTACCTACTTCGACAAATAACAAACCGTTATCTGTTAGATGCTCACTAGCTTGATCTAAAATAGTACGTGTTACATCAAGGCCATCGTGACCCGATGCTAACCCAAGCTCTGGCTCGTGGTGGAACTCACGTGGTAGATCAGCCATATCTTCAGCATCAACATACGGTGGGTTTGCTACGATTAAGTCGTATTTTTGCCCAGGCACACCACTGAATACGTCAGACTGAATCGGTAATACGCGGTCACTTAGTTGATAGTCAGTGATATTAATATCAGCCACTTCAAGCGCTTCATAGGATATATCAACCGCATCTACTTGCGCATTTTCGAATGCTTGTGCCAATGCAATCGCAATACAACCCGATCCCGTACATAAATCTAAAATACGCCCTACTGACTCTGGCTGCTCTAGCCAAGGTGTAAAACGATTATTAATAAGCTCAGCAAAAGGCGAGCGAGGAATTAATACACGTTCATCCACATAAAATGGCATATTGGCAAACCATGCAATGTTGGTCAGGTATGGAACTGGGGTAAAATCGTTAATGCGCTCGGCAATTAAGCCTGCTAAACGGTTTTTTTCAGTGCTGGTTAAACGGGCATGCATCAGCTCTTTGGGTGCATCAATTGGCAAGCTAAGTGCTGGTAATAACAAACTTACCGCTTCATCCCATGCGTTATCGGTGCCATGACCAAAGAAAATACCGCTACTTGCAAATTGACTTGTCGTCCAACGAAGCCAATCGTGTAAGGTTGAAAGTTCTGCAACAGCTTCATCCAGGGTTGCTTCTTCTATTAGTAATTCACTCATCAGTATTATCTGCCTGCTACTTTCAAAAAATTAACTCAATCGGGGCACACTATGGGCCCCATGATTGCCCTATTGTATACCCAAGCCACCTCTAGGTGCGAGTGACAGTTAGAATTAAAAGTAATTTAAACAAGGCATTGATTGCAAGTGTAATAGTCACTCTGTTGTTCAAATCAATAACGCAGTATAAATCGCTTTTAAACTAACCTTATTGGCGCCGTACTATGCACCTCAAAGCTGCTTGGGTATCACACCTTTTTACTCGATTTTTACCACTTTTTTGTTTAGACTGCCGCTATGAAAAAAGATCCACACTCAAACAATCTAATTAGCCCTGATGACATTGACTTGTTTCGTCAAAGTATCAGCGGTGCGCGCGTGTTCAAACAAGACACTCACCGTTTTAGTAATAAACCTAAAGTGTCACAAGCGAAGCAATTTGCCCAGCAAAAAAAGCAACAACAATCAGAATTTTTCTTTTCTGATGAATATGTGCCCGATATAGACACTAACGGTACTGTTAATTATGTGCAACAGGGTCAGGATCGTTTTTTAGCGAAACAACTACGCCGAGGGGATTTTATACCTGATTTAACCCTCGATCTGCATGGCTTAAATAAAGAAGTAGCCAAAGATGAACTCGCAGGGCTTATTCATGAGTGTAAAAAAAAGCATTACTACTGCGCCTGTGTTGTACACGGAATTGGCGGCCATATCCTCAGGCATAAAGTGCCGCAATATTTAGTGCAGCACCCCGACGTTATTGCTATGCATCAAGCACCACTTGAATATGGCGGTAAAGGTGCAGTACTCATATTAATTAACTTACCGCAAAGTGATGAGTTTAGACGCTAATCAATAAGAGCCCTTTAGTGCATATATTTTCGATTATATTCCCGCTGATTTTTATTGTGCTATGTGGCTATATTGCTAGTCGCAGTGGCTTTTTAGAGCGCATCCACATAGCGGGGTTAAGCAAGTTTACTTTTTATATTAGTGTGCCGAGCTTTTTATTTTTAAATATGGCCAAAGCAGACTTACAAACCAGTGTCAGCTTAAATGGTTTTTTAAGTTTTTACATTCCCGTTATTTTAATTTACTTTCTTGCCCTGGTTATTGACCGCTATATTCTCTCTAAACACCCTCAATACGAGCGTCACAGTGTGTTTGCCCTTGGCAGTAGTTATTCAAACACTGTATTAGTGGGCTTGCCGATTATTATTGCCGCATTAGGCGAGCAAATGATGGGCATTATTTTTATGATCATTACCTTTCATAGCGCGTTATTGTTCACCCTTACTTTTTTAATTAGTGCAAACAGCGCCAGTCATGTGTTTTCCTGGTCAGCATTTGCCAAGAATATGCTACTCAATCCAGTGGTGTTAAGTATTAGCACTGGTTTATTGGTTAATTTGGCAGGGGTTACTTTATTTGCTGATTTAACTAATGGCTTAGCACTTTTAGCTAAACCTGCAATTGCCTGTGCGTTATTTGTTTTGGGCGCCAACTTAGCCTTTTATAAAGTTAGCGATAACTGGCAAGCAGCAGCTATTGCCAGCCTATTAAAATTAGTCATATTACCTGCCTTGGTGTTATTGCTAGGCACACACGTATTTGCACTTAATGAGTCACTGTTAAAAGTACTGGTACTATTAAGTGCATCGCCATTAGGCGTTAATGCCTATTTAATTGCATGCCAAATTAAGCAACATCAAGATACCCTAGCCAGTGCAGTGGTTTTATCTACAGTATTAAGTGTGCTGAGTTTTAGTGTATGGTTAACCATTTTACTTTAGATATATGCCTAACCACGTTTTATTGTCAGGCTTTAAGCTGGGGAGATTCGTAGTTTATACGGTTACATTAGCTGGCGCATCTATAGTGATGTAATCACTTTTATGGCTCACTTCATTGTAACTAATTTGGGCAACAGCACCAGTATTAAAAATTGGCATATTACCCGGGCACAGTTGGTCAACCAAATAGCTCACTATGGGCATATGGGCAACTACAAGCCAGGTATCGCATTCGGGGTGAAGCGCAATTAGCGTTTCTAAATAATCTGCGGCAACCTGGGGGTTCCCATCAGGAATAAAATCGTGACAGGTTTCTTCAAATAAAAAGTGATTACTTTTTTTAACAGCCTCGGCCGTTTGCTGCGCTCTAACATAGGGACTAACTAACAAGCCACTGGGAGCGTGCATTTTTTGCAACCATAAACCCATCTTTTCAGCTTGTTGCTGACCCACAGAAGTCAAATTTCTACTGACATCATCAGCCTGCATAGGTATTGCTTCACCATGACGCATTATCAAGATTGTTTTCATAAAAAATCAACCAATTAAAGAATATAAAACAGTAGCCAATTTGCTCGAATTTCCGCTATATTAATAACTCAAACCTATTTATTTTCTTAAAATAGTTCTTTCATGATGTTCAGGTAAATAGCGTCGCATTCCTGAAGTTATCATCTGTTGTTAACAATTATACGTTTAGTTTCAGGAGCATCATTTGAAAATCAGCACTAATGATAACAGAGCTTACCGCACACTAACACTGGACAATGGTCTAAAAGTGCTTTTAGTGCACGATCAGGACTCAGTAAAAGCGGCAGCCTCCATGGCTGTAAACGCCGGCCACTTTGACGATCCTCTTGATAGGCAAGGCTTAGCGCACTTTTTAGAGCACATGCTGTTTTTAGGCACCGATCTGTATCCTGAATCAGGCAGCTTTAATAATTTTGTCTCTCAATCTGGTGGTAACACCAATGCTTGGACTGGCACGGAGCATACTTGCTACTTTTTTGATATTAATAACAATCATATTGAATCGGCGTTAGCGCAATTTAGCCGTTTTTTTATAGCGCCCACATTAAACCCCGCAGAAACCGAAAAAGAACGAAATGCTATTGAAGCTGAGTTTAAATTAAAGATTAAAGATGATGGCCGACGTATCTATCAAGTGCATAAAGAAACGGTCAACCCTGCACACCCATTTGCTAAGTTCTCCGTAGGCAACTTACAAACATTAGCTGATAGAAAACGCTGTATTAGTGATGAATTACGTGACTTTTTTAATCAGCATTACCAAGCTCAATGGATGACTTTAGTGATTTGTGCCAATGAATCATTAGATACACTTGAGGCATGGGCAACTCAGTATTTTTGCCAAATTAAAGGCAAAAAAGGTAAGTTAAAGCCACCTATAGAAGCGCCGCTTTATCGCAGCCAAGATTTAGGTAAGTTGCTTCATATAGAGCCACACAAACACGTACAAAAGCTAATTATTAGCTTTGCCATGCCAAACATAGACGATTTTTACCGTCATAAAACAGTTAGTTTTATTGCCCATTTACTAGGATATGAAGGGCAAGGCTCGCTATATTCGGTACTTAAAGAACAAGGTTGGATCAATGCTCTGTCTGCCGGAGGTGGCATCAACGGTAGTAACTTTAAAGATTTTAATATTAGTATGGCGCTGACCGATGAAGGCATTGAATACTACGAAGACATTATTGAAATGGTATTTGAATACATTTGCTTAATAAATAACAACATCAGCAAATTGCCTCGCCTGTATCAAGATAAACAAAAGCTGCTGCAAATCGCATTTGATAACCAAGAAAAATCTCGACTGATTGACTGGGTCAGTAATTTAAGTATTAACATGCAACATTACGATGAAGTTAATTACTTACAGGGCGACTATTTAATGGAAGGCTTTAAAGCCACCACCCATGAAATGGCGATGCAATGGTTAACCCCTCACAATATGCGTTTAGTGCTGATTCATCCGGGTGTAGAGCCTGAACATACAGCTGCTTGGTATAACACACCGTATAAAATTGAAAAACTGTCACTACATTGGCTCGAAGCGCTGGCACAAATTAGTCAGCCACAAGGTGAAATGTTATTACCTACCGCAAATCCTTATTTAGCTAAAGATGTTGTTTTATATCCAATAGAGTCGCAGCAAGCTCATCCAACGTTGCTGGTAAAAGAAGCTGGCTTTGACTTTTGGTTTAAACAAGATGCCACCTTCAGAGTGGCCAAAGGGCATTTTTATTTAGCCATGGACTCTGACTTTGCAGTTAAAGATGTAAAACATATGGCATTAACTCGATTGTTTTCTGATTTGTTTATGGATAGTGTTGGCGAGCAATTTTATCCAGCGGAGCTCGCGGGCTTAAGTTATCACTTGACCTCTCACCAAGGCGGCTTAACTTTACATACTGCGGGGCTATCTTCAAGCCAACTTGAGCTGGTTGATCAACTAATTGATGCACTATTTAACGTAAAAATTTGTGCTAAACGCTTTGCTGAATATAAAAAGCAACTAGTAAGGCATTGGCGCAATAGCAACCAAAACAAACCAGTTAGTGAGCTCTTTAGTATATTAGGCGCTAAGATAATGCCGTGGAACCCACAGCCTGACGAGTTAGCAAATGCACTTAAAGATACCTGTTTTCATCAGTTTAATGAGTTTAGACAGGCGTTTTTTAATGCGCTTCATGTTGAATCTTTTTTACATGGCAATTGGCAGCAAAATGAGGCGCTTGAGTTTCAGAAAAAGGTGGCACTGCACCTTAAAAAGTCAGCGGTCATAGAAGATTTAAAGCGCCCACTTTTTGAAATTACCAAAGTGACTCGTTACGAATTTGAACTCGCTTGTAGCGATAATGCTATGGTGATTTACTACCAAGCATTAAGCGATGATGTTGATGAAAAAGTAAAAATGATGGCGCTTAATCATTTAATTAATCAAGATTACTTCAATGAGCTAAGAACCACACAACAACTGGGCTATTTAGTTGGTGCCGGTTATGCGCCCTTTAATACCCGTGCCGGAATTGCTTTTTATATTCAGTCACCTAAATTTGAACCTAGCACGTTACTGCACAGGCATAACGTGTTTATCAGTCAGTATTTATCAACCATTGATGAACTAACAGAGCAAGTCTGGCAGCAACAAAAACATGGGTTAACAACGCATATTGCCGAAAAAGACAAAAACTTGCGTTTACGTTCACAACGTTTATGGCTTGCTATTGGCAATGGCGATCATCAGTTTCATATGCAGCAACGCCTGCTGGATTCTTTAAACGCGTTAACGCTTGAAGATTTAAAAATCTATGCAGCTGAAATTTTCAATGTAGATCGCCCAAGATATGAGCTTTTAAGCGCCAAAACTGCGAATCAATCGGAGAATCTACCACTTTATTCGCATTCTCTTTGACTCTTGCTCGCGCTTGATTTAGATTGTCTTTTGTAAATAAGAAGTAAGACAATGAACAAAATAAAAATAATAAAATACATTCTATTGTTGGCCGCTTTGGCCACAGCCTACTCTGCTAGTGCATTCGAGTCATCGTTTAGCTTGAACTTAAATGCGCTAGTCGTTAGCGTGTGCGCAATAATGTCATTACTGTTAATTTATTTGTTAACGGTTATTCACTCACTAAAACGCTCACACTCTCAATTACAGCTGTCTGAAAAACGTTTAAAAAGTACCGTAGAAGGCAGTGGTGACACGCTATGGGACTGGAATATAAAAACCGGAAAAGTTATTCGTATTAACGACAAGTACGTAATGAATAGTAGCAATCTAGTAGAATTTCCACCGAATAAAAGCCTAATACACCCTCGTGATTTAACTCATGTAGACTACCTATTAAAAAAACACTTTGCTGAAGAGAGTACTTTTTTCGAAGCTACTTATCGTATTAAAGATAGTTTTGGTAAATGGCATTGGGTACTCGACCGTGGCAAAATAATTGAAAAAGACGCGAACCTTAGCCCACTGCGAATGACTGGCACGGTAAGAGATATTTCGCAGTTAAAATCAACCGAAGAACGACTGAACCTATTTGCAAAATGCGTTGAGTCACTCACTGATGCACTGGCTATATATGATAAAGACTTTAAGCTTGTTGATATTAATCCCAGCTTTTTAACTTTGTTTGGCGGTGTACGTGAGCAATACCTTAAAAAAGAATTTCATTTAGCCGGTTATGACAAAAGCTACATAGAAACCATAAAAGACACCGTTCGAAAGCACGAGCATATTCAAGAAGAAGTAAAGCTGCGCAATAGCGATCATGCTTTACTACCATTTGAAATCTCGATAGATGAAATTAAAAACGCGCAAAATCAAATTACCAATTATGTCGTAGTATATTCTGACTTAACAGAGCGTAAAAAAACCGAGTCTGAGCTCAATAATTTATCTAATCGAGATCGCACCACCAGCTTACCTAACCGTAATTTGTTTTTTCTGACTTACAAAAACTAGCCAAGCAGCATTCTCACCATGCCTTGTTAGTATTTGATTTAGATAACTTTAAAAAGATAAATGACTCATTGGGTCATCAGTTAGGTGATAGCTTGCTAGCAAAACTTGCTATGCGTTTAAATAAGCTCACCCGTGAAAATGATGTATTTTATCGCCTTGGTGGTGATGAGTTTGCGCTTGTTATGTCTAACACCAACGATATTCACACTATTACCCGCATGGCTAAACAATTTTTAGCGGCAATAGCCACACCATTTAAAATGGCAGGTCATGAACTTGCTATCACCTCAAGTGTAGGAATTGTACTGTTTCCAGAAGATGGTAATACCCCCGAAATACTATTAAAGAACGCCGATACCGCCATGTATCATGCGAAAAAGAAAGGCAATAGCTACCTGTTCTTTAATGACACCATGAATCGCCAAGCAGTAAAACGACTGCAAATAGAAAACCTAATGCGCTTTGGTTTAAAAGAAGATCACTTTGAGGTGTATTACCAACCTAAAATGAATATTCGTACTGGTAAGCTTGCCGGAATGGAAGCGTTGGTGCGCTTTATTACCCCTAAAAAAGGCATTATTAGCCCCGGTGTATTTATTCCAATCGCCGAAGAAACAGGGCAAATTATTGAAATTGGTGAAGTGGTTTTAAACAAAGCTTGTCGTGATGTAAAGCAATGGCTAGACGCTGGATTATTTAACGCTCGTGTAGCGGTAAATTTATCGGCCAAACAATTTAGCCTACCCGATTTAACCTCTCGCATTGATGTGATTTTACAAAAAAATGAACTGCCCTCTTACTTTTTAGAGCTTGAGATCACCGAAGGTACGGTAATGGACGACCCACAAGAAGCGATTGCTATTATGCGCTCTTTAAGTGCCCGTGGCATTCATTTAGCCATGGATGACTTTGGTACTGGGTATTCATCGCTGGCGTATTTAAAGCAGTTTCCACTGAATACACTTAAGGTAGATAAAGCCTTTATTGATGATATGAAAACAGAACGTGGCCGCAATATGGTGGACTCTATCGTCACAATTGCACATAACCTTGATTTGCACGTAGTTGCAGAAGGTGTAGAGCAAGCATCGCAAATAAGCATACTTGAAGAACTAAACTGTGAAACACTGCAGGGTTATTACTACTCTAAGCCACTGTCAAAAGATGAATTTACTGCGTTTTTAAAACAACAACAGAGCCAATCAAAACTAAGTTTAATTAGAGCGACGAGTTAAGCACGCCATAAGCACGTTTTTACGCCGATATTACGTATCAAGGCACGTCGATAATGCAGATTAAATAAACACCAAGCCGCAGGCCCCAGCAGTCCCCCCAAAAATAGCCAGCGCTTAACGGGCATACCCTTTTTAATGGTTTCAATATACATAAGTATGATAAACACACCACTGAGTAAAATAAATAACACCGTAGCCACCAAACTGCTTAAAAATTAAGGCGCGTATAATAGCGTCAAACTGGCGAAAATTAAAGCAACACATTCTTTGCCCGTTACTCAGACACAAAAAAGCCGAGCAACTAACATGCTCGGCTCTCAATTCTCATTACAGCTTACTTGTCAGCACGACCCATAAACTTGTGCTCAGCGGTATTTATACGGATGCGATCACCGGTTGAAATATGCTCTGGCACTTGAATCGTTAAGCCCGTTGATAAGCGTGCAGGCTTTGATCGAGCACTAGCGGAAGCCCCCTTAATTGAAGGGTCAGTTTCTTCAACAACAAGTTCAACACTTGAAGGAAGATCAAGCCCTACCGGCGCGCCATCAATCACAATAACATGCACACCTTGGGTTTCTTCATTAACAAACGGAATTTCTTCCGCTATGGCGTCTTTAGCCAAGTTGTAAGGCGTGTAATCTTCATTATCCATAAAGACATACTCATCGCCATCAATGTACGACAGCATCGCTTCACGACGGGTTAAATCAGCAAGGTTAAGCATATCGCTGTCTTTAAATGTTTCGTCAACTTTACTACCCGTTACTACATCGTATAAACGCATACGGTATAAACTACCACCAGCACGACCTTGTGGTACTGAGCGTACGATATCTTTTACTACTAATACACGGCCATTAAAATCAATAGCCGTCCCTTTTTTAACATCACTTGCCTTTGGCATGGGTGAATTCCTATTGTTTTTTTGATTGCGAGAAACATACCACGAAACGGATATTGTTCAACAATAAAGTGATACCATTACCCTCTTGCAATCGTATTAACTTAGAAATCTGTAATTTAGACCGAAACACGTGTTATCTAGTAGCAAAAAGCTGCTATGGTTAAGTTATCGATTATGACCTCAAGGAATGGCTCATGAACCAACAAACTGTACATACGTATTTAATGAACAAACCGTTAGTTAAACTAACGCAACCTTTTGCTAAAGATGTTGATGTATATAAAGTAAACCATAAGATGTTCGCCACCCTTGCACTAAGCAATGAGGGTGAAACCGATGAAAATGGCGAACCGATCTGGTGGCTAAACTTAAAGTGCGATCCTGATGAAGCGCAGTCATTACGTGATATTTTCCCTTCAGTGATTCCAGGCTATCACATGAATAAACGCCTTTGGAATACCGTGATTTTAGATGGCTCAGTGCCACAAGGTGAAATTGAGCGAATGATTGATAATTCATTTAATTTGGTGGTCGACAACATGCCAGATAAAGACAAACAGGCTATTGCCGATTTGCTATAACACTTACAGCAGACATAAAAAAGCCGCTAATGCGGCTTTTTTACTTTAAAATTAAATAATTAGTCTTGTTGTTCTGCTTTACTATAAAACTTATCGCCTTTATCAGCCATTTCAAGCAAAGTCTCGCAGGGTGCAAAAATGGCATTGCTGTTAGCCAGTGTAGACATATCAGAGCTTATCTTACTCGCACCTAATTTGTCCATGTAGCTAAACGGGCCACCTAAGAACGGTGGGAAACCAATACCAAAAATAGCACCAATATCACCATCTCGTGGACTTGCGATAATGCCATCATCTAAACAACGAGCCGCTTCGTTAAGCATTTGTGAAACACAGCGCTTTGCAATCTCGTTTTTATTTAACCGTGGTGCAGGGGTAACACCCAGTAGTTCGTATACTGATTCATCAACCTTCTTGCCTTTCTTATCGTATTCATAAAAACCGCGCCCTGTTTTACGACCAAGACGTTTTGAATCAATCATACGTGAGAAAGCATCGGGACCTTTAAAACGCTCACCGAGTTCTTTTTCAAGAATTGGCGCAATTTTAGATCCAATATCAATACCCACTTCGTCCAGCAGTGCCAACGGTCCAACAGGAAAACCAAATTCGACTAAGGCCGCGTCTATTTTTTCAATCGGCTCACCAGCAAGCATTAAGTTAGCCGCTTCATTAAGGTATGGCGCTAAAATACGGTTTACATAAAAACCAGCCATATCTTTTACTACAATTGGCGTTTTACCTTGCTTACGTGCAAAGTTAACTACACGAGCAATGGTTTCTTGTGACGTGCCTTCGTGAGGAATGATCTCTACCAGTGGCATTTTCTCTACTGGCGAGAAATAATGTAAACCAATTACATTTTCAGGGCGTTCTGCTTTTGCTGCAATTTGAGAAATAGGTAATGACGAAGTATTACTTGCAAAAATAGTATTCGCTTGGCATTGCTGCTCAACATCAGCAACCATACCTTGCTTAAGCTCTAAATCTTCAAATACCGCTTCTATCACTAAATCTATGTATTTAAAGCCGCTGTAATCCGTGGTGCCAGTAATGCGGTTCATGGTTAACTGCATATCGGCTTTTGACATAATGCGGCGCTTAAGGCGTTTATCTAAGATTTTGTATGTGTAGTTCATGGCATTACTTATGCCCTGCTCTGCCACATCTTTAATACGTACCGGCAATTTAGCCTTAACCGCACTTACATGGGCAATACCGGCGCCCATTAATCCGCCACCTAACACAGCAGTTTTACTAATCGCAGGAGCGTCATCATTGCGCCATTCTTTTTTCATTTCAGTGGTTGCAAAGAAAATACCGCGAAGTGCTTTAGACTCATCACTCATTACTAACGTAGCAAAGCCTTCGGCTTCGGTTTTATACGCTTTCATTTCATCAAGCTCTACGCTTGCACGAACCGCTTTAATAATCGCAAGCGGCGCTGGGTAGTGACCACCTGTTTTTTTAAGTACGTTTTCTTTAGCTTTTTTAAAGATAAAGTTACGACCAAACGGGTTTGATTCTAATAGCTTACTGATCTTATCAAGTTTAGGCTCTTTAGCTTGTGGCTTTTTCTTCGCAGCAAACTCTTTGGCCACTTTTAGCAGTACGCTTTGTGGAACACAATCATCCAATACACCGGCTTTTTTAGCTTGTTTTGGACGAATTTGCTTACCAGTTAGCATCCACTCAAGGGCTTTTTGAATACCCACGATTTTAGTTAAGCGTTGTGTACCACCACCGCCAGGCAATAAACCTAGTTGTACTTCTGGTAAACCAATTTTAGTTAAATCGCTATCTGTACCAACGCGATAATCACAGGCTAAAGCAAACTCTAAACCACCACCTAAAGCAGCGCCGTGAATAGCACTAACCGTGGTATACGGTAGTTTTTTCATATCAAAAAATGCTTGATGGCATAATTCGCTGATAGCTAATGCATCTTCGCGTTTTTCAACGCTGTCTAGCATTTTTACATCGGCACCGGCAATGAAGTTATCACTTTTGCCACTAATAAATACCATACCTTTCACTGCATGCTCTTTAGCTTGTGCTAATAATGCTTTTAAATCATCAGCAAAGCTGTCACGCAGGGTATTCATTTTTTCACCCGGCACATCAATGGTTACCACGGCTATTTTGTTATCATCAACCGTTAAATTAAATACTGAATCTGTCATTACGCACTCTCCAATACAAAGGCTGCACCTAAACCACCCGCAGCACAGGCAGTCGTTAACGCTAAACCACCGCCACGACGCTTAAGCTCGTATAAGCTTTGTGTAATTAAACGCGCGCCGGTTGCCGCAAATGGGTGACCATAAGCGAGTGAACCGCCGTTAACGTTAAACTTATCCATGTTAATTTCACCTATGGCTTTGTTACGCCCTAAGTGCTCTTGTGCAAATTTATCTGAAGCAAACATTTTCATATTCGCTAAGGTTTGCGATGCAAACGCTTCATGCATTTCTATAAGGTCTAAATCAGCTAACGTAATACCTGCTCTATCAAGCGCAATAGGCGTTGAGTGGGCAGGCCCCATTAGCATGTCTTTTTCTACGCCTATGGCTGAAAACGCAAAACTGCGTACGTAGCCTAATATTTCGTAACCCAATGCTTTTGCTTTGCTTTCGCTCATCATTAACACTGCAGCTGCGCCATCGGTTAATGGAGTTGCATTAGCGGCAGTCACAGAGCCGTGCTGACGGTCAAATACCGGTTTAAGCTTAGCGTAGCCTTCAACCGTTGAGTTTTTACGAATATTGTTATCTTCTTCAATAAAGCTTTTATAAGGCGGTAAGTGCGCCGTCATTACTTCATCTTTTAACTTGCCATCGGCCCAAGCTTGAGTTGCTAATGAGTGAGAACGATGTGCTAAAGCATCTTGATCTTCACGGCTAATATTATGGGTTTTAGCCATTTGCTCAGCTGTTTGTCCCATTGATAAACCCGTTGAGTACTCAGCAACCGCTGGCGGTACTGGTAATAAATCTTTTAAACGTAGTTTTGAGAATATTTTTAAACGCTGACCAAGCGTACGGGCTTTGTTTAAATCAACTAAACTGCCGGCTAATTTTTTACTTACACCAATTGGCAATACAGACGATGAATCAGCACCACCAGCAATACCTACACTTACAGAACCTGCCATAATTGATTCGGCAACATTTGCAATTGCTTGAAAGCTCGTTGCACACGCACGTGACACTGAATATGCGTCAACGCCCACTGGCATACCTGTACCTAATACAATTTCACGTGCAATATTTGGCGCTTCAGGCATTTGTACTACTTGACCAAAAACCAGTTGATCGATTTCTGACTTGTCGAAATTTAATCGCTCAAGCATTTCATTAACAACTAACTTACCCATATCCAATGCTGGTACATGGTGAAACGCAGTTGCTTGCTTAGCAAAAGGAGTACGTAGGCCGCTTACAATGGCAATACGGTCGCCTTTTGGTGTTTTAAGTATGTTTTGCTCAGACATTTATTATTCTCTCCCGCTGACAGGTCAGACCTGTATTTTTTCCTCGATTCTAAACAACCCGTGTGATAAAGCCAATAGATAAACGTAAATTAATCATAAAGCGCCATTGTAAATCACTACATACATTGTGTAAGGGTAATACAATAGGCTTTTTTAGCAGGTTTTACAAAGTTTTGTGTTAGGCTAAAAAGCGTTAAAAAATAACGAACTATTTTCAAAAAATCAGTCTAACTCTTGAGTTATCCACTTATAAACCTTATAACTAGCTCAGTATTTGTTACCTAACCACTTTAGGTATTATTTAAGCTGACGAGGACAGTCCACTTATTATGGCAGCTAACGCATTTTCAAACTTAAAAACGTATTTAGACACCCAAATTATTGGCCAGCCAGCGCTCACTCAAGCACTCTTAATTGCTATATTAGCCGATGGTCATTTACTTGTTGAAGGCCCTCCGGGGCTTGCAAAAACGCGAGCGGTTAATGCTTTAGCAAAAGGTATTGAAGGCTCGTTTCAGCGTGTTCAGTTTACCCCAGACTTATTACCTGCCGATGTAACCGGCACTGATATTTATCGTCAACAAACCAGTGAGTTTGTGTTTGAAAAAGGCCCTTTATTTCATAACCTCATTTTAGCGGATGAAATAAACCGAGCACCAGCAAAAGTACAGTCAGCTTTATTAGAAGCAATGGCCGAGCGCCAAGTTACTGTGGGCAAAAATACGTATCCACTTAGTGACCTGTTTTTAGTTATGGCAACGCAAAACCCGCTAGAGCAAGAAGGGACCTACCCACTGCCAGAAGCGCAATTAGACCGTTTTTTATTACATTTAAGTATTAATTATCCGGGTGCAGAGCACGAGCTTGATATTTTACGCCTAACTCGTGGTGAAGCACTTAATGATGAAGCCCCAGTGCTTGAGCAAATTTCGCAAGCAGAGTTGTTTGCTGCTCGAAAAGCGATTTTAGGTCTATATTTAGCTGAACCACTAGAGCAGTACTTAGTTCAGTTGATTATTGCCACCCGAGAAGGCGCCAACTTAGATGAACAACTTGGCCGTTGGATTGAATACGGCGCCAGCCCACGTGCCACCATTGCTTTGGATAAATGTGCTCGCGCTCATGCGTGGTTAAGTGGTCGTGATTTTGTATCGCCTGACGATATTCAAGCTGTGGTACATAATGTATTACGTCATCGTATTATTTTAAGTTACGAAGCACAGGCCGATGGTGTTACAAAAGATCAGGTTATTAGCCGTATTGTTGAACTAGTTGCTGTACCTTAAGTTATGCAAACACACTTTGATTCTCAGGCATGGCTTAAATTAAGTCATAGCCACGGTGTTAATTTATCGCTCAAAGAGCTGATGTATTATAAAGCAAAAGCGCAACTGCTTGAGCTGGCACCTAACGTTAGAATAAAAAATACCTTAGCGGGGCAATATCTGGCGCCGCATAAAGGCCGTGGCATGGAGTTTGCCGAAGTGCGCCATTACCAACACGGTGATGACATACGCTCTATTGATTGGCGGGTCACGGCTCGTACCGGTGAAACTCACACCAAGCTTTTTCAAGAAGAAAAAGAACGCCCGGTATTTGTGTTTACTGACTTTTCAAATTCAATGTTATTTGGCTCACAATTATTATTAAAGTCGGTGCAAGCTGCACATATTAGCGCCTTGGTTGCATGGTCTGCTTGCCAACGTGGCGATAGAATTGGCGGTATTGTGTTTAATCAGCACTCGCATTTAGAGCTTAAACCTAGCGCCCGTGAAAAAGCGGTGTTAAAGCTGTGTCATAATTTGTGCGACGCTCATCAGCAGGCACTTGAAAATATTGATAAACCCGCCAGCAATAACTTTAGTGATAACCTTAAGCGTTTAAACCACTTAGCTAAACCCGGTAGTTTGGTTTATATCGTATCCGATTTTAACGCCTTAGATGACGCCAGCTTTAAACAACTCGAATTACTTGCGCGGCACTGTGAATTAATAGGTTGCCATATTAGCGATCCCTTCGAGCATAAGTTACCGGCTTTCCAACAAGCGGTTACTGTAAGTGCTAATAATCAGCAGTTTGCCCTGCCCTTGATGGATAGCAGCTTTAGAGAACGATTTGCCAAAAATGCCGAGCACGCATTTAGCGCGCGTATTAATCGTTTAACAAAATCTGGGCTTAACCTATTATCATTCGATGCAGCCACTGCGCTGGAACTGCAATTAGTGAGAAGATAAATCATGCAAACCTCTCCACTTGATGGCCTTCACGATATTATTGCTCCCACTCACGTTGACTGGTGGCCGTTAGCCCCTGCTTGGTGGGTGGTTATTAGCATTGCACTGTGCTTAGTGTGTGGC
This sequence comes from Pseudoalteromonas sp. BSi20439, assembly GCF_000241165.1. NCBI lineage: Bacteria > Pseudomonadati > Pseudomonadota > Gammaproteobacteria > Alteromonadales > Pseudoalteromonadaceae > Pseudoalteromonas > Pseudoalteromonas sp. BSi20439. The sequence goes on along the minus strand of NZ_BADW01000111.1, from coordinate 5,441 downwards.
TTAATTATAATTATGTACAAAAACTATCAATTTAAAAAAGCAAAACGTAATGCGATTAAGTTAGCTAATCAACAACAATCAGCGCAGCAATTACATATTATTTTAAAGCGGCTAGTGATCACCTATTACGATCCGCGCTTAGCGGCGCAATCCACCGCCAACTGGTGTAAAACCCTGAGTCAACTTGGTGCAATTGGTTTTAGTGAAGATGAAATTGCAAGCCTATATAGCACAGCACAAACACCACCGGCACTCAGTGATAAGTTTCGCCAAGCTATTAAACAATTTAAGCTAAAGGAGCCACTGCATGTTTGAATTTAGCTGGCCATGGCTGTTTTTATTACTGCCGCTTCCTTTAACGTTACTGCTATTAAAACCCGCAGCAAGTAATGCAACGACACGTTTACGCATCCCAAGTTTTGCATCGCATAATTTAAATAATCAACATGTAGAGTCCAGTGCACGTAAGTTAAACACTCTTGAATGGTTGCTATGGGCATTATTAGTAACAGCATCGGCTAACCCTACTTGGTTAGATGAGCCTATATCGCTGCCTAATGAAGGTCGCGACATTATGCTCGCTGTGGATTTATCCGGCTCAATGACAGAACAAGACATGGCTTATAATGGCCAATATGTTGACCGTTTAACTATGGTTAAAGCAGTGCTTAGCGATTTTATAGAGCAGCGTCAAGGCGACAGACTTGGGCTAATATTGTTTGGTGATACAGCGTTTTTGCAAACACCTCTCACCCGTGATGTAAAAACCGTCAGCAAAATGCTTACTGAAGCACAAATAGGTTTAGTAGGACGTGCCACGGCTATTGGTGACGCTTTAGGCTTATCGGTTAAACGCTTTGCTAGTAAAAAAGAAAGTAATCGTATTGTGGTGTTACTAACAGATGGACAAAACACCGCAGGAAACCTTGACCCCGAAGATGCCCTATTACTAGCTCGTGAAGAAGGCATAAAAGTGTACACCATCGGAGTCGGCTCAGATAACCCTCGTGGTTTTAGTTTATTTAATATGGGCTCTGGGGGCAGCAATTTAGATGAGAGTTTACTGAAAAATATTGCCGAACAAACAGGGGGTCTGTACTTTAGAGCCAAAGATGTCGCTGGGTTGCAACAAATTTATGCAGAGCTTGATAAACTCGAGCCAATTAGTGCCGATGAACAAACCTTTCGCCCACAAACAGCCTTGTTTTATTACCCGTTATTACTGGCCATTCTATTGATCAGTGTTACCGCATTGATAAAAACAGTGCGTGCAATGAAGGAGCCAAGCTAATGGATTTTGAGTTTATTCGCCCCGCTATTTTATGGCTGTTACTCCCTACCCTAGGGTTGTTTTTTATTGCCATGCTTAAAAAGAAAAAAACCCAATCAGCGCCACTTATTGCACCACATTTGGCACAATTTGTTATGAGTGAAGCAAACAATCAGGCTCGTCAGCCGCTGTGGCTAGTTGCGTTATTTTGCAGTTTAGCCATTATATTTAGTGCAGGCCCGAGTTTTGAAGAAAAACAAGTCCCTGTATTTCAAAGTAAAAGTGCGCGCGTTATTGTCATGGATATGTCGTACTCTATGTATAGCACCGATATTGCTCCTAATCGATTAATGCAATCTCGCTTTAAAGCCCTCGATATGATTGAGTTATTTAAAGAAGGTGATACTGCATTAGTAGCCTACGCAGGCACTGCCTATACCATTTCACCACTGACCAATGATGCAACCACCCTTGCTAATCTTATTCCTAGTTTGAGCCCTGAAATTATGCCTGATAAAGGCTCCAACGTGCTGGCAGGTTTAGACATGGCGCAAGAGCTGCTCACTCAAGCAGGCTACCTAGATGGTGATATTATTTTGATCACCGATGGTATTGAACAACAACAGCAAAGTGATATAAGTGGCTTTACTAACAGTAGCCAGTATCGACTTAATATTTACGGTATTGGCACTGAGCAAGGTGCACCAATAAAGTTACCTGAAGGCGGATTTTTAAAAGATAATTACGGCCAAATTGTAGTGCCTACACTCAATGGTTCTTTACTCAAAGGACTAGCAAAAAATAGTGGCGGCCAATACGCTAATTATCAGCCAAGTAATAGCGATATTGCCATTTTTTCACCGCAAGCAAACAGTGAAATACTAAAAAGTGAAAAACCAAATTTAGCCTTGTGGCGAATCGATGCTGGCATTTATGGCTTGCTTATTTTGCTGCCCTTAGCTCTATACTTATTTAGGCGCTCTGCGTTTATTGGTGCGGTGCTATTGCTAAGCTTTTTACCTCAGCAAAATGCCCATGCAGTAGAGTTACCAACGCTATTTAAAAATACCGATCAACGTGCATTAGAAGCTTACAACAACCAAGAGTACCAACAAGCAGCGCAAGCGAAGTCCAACGCTCTCAAAGGCGCTGCACTTTATCAGCAAGGTCAGTTTGAAGGCGCTCTGAACGAATTTAGTCAAGATAAATCAGCTACTGGTTATTACAATTACGGTAATGCACTGGCTAAAGCCGGACAATTGGAGGCTGCTATAAACGCTTACAAACAAGCGCAATCATTGCAGTCTGATTTTACCCAAGCAGCCAATAACCAAGCGTTAGTTGAGCAGTTACTTAAGCAACAGCAAGATCAAGATCAAGAAAACCAACAAGGTAATGATTCGCAAAATCAAGATGATCAAAGTCAAGATGATGCAGATAAATCAAAACAAGATCAGCAAAAAAATGGCGATAAAAATAACGCAGATAAAAGCGAAGATAACAGTCAAAACAGTGAAGAGCAGCAATCGGGTGAGCCCTCGGAGCAATCAAAAGATCAACAAAGCCAATCTGGCGAGCAGTCAGATGAACAAAATCAGCCTGACATGCAAGCTCAATCACAAAACCAACAAAACGAGAACAAAGACGACGATAGTAAGCCTCAGCAAGACGAGCAACAGAGTCAACCCAATCAAATGAATGAGCAACCGCCATCAGATGAGCAGAAGCAGCAAGCACAACAACAAGCTATGCAAGCACAGGCGGCCGACCTCACTAATGAAGAAAAAGAGAAAGCACAACAACTAAATCAGTTACTAAGAAAAGTGCCCGACGATCCAGCTATTTTATTAAGAAACAAAATGCAATTAGAAGCCCAAAAAAAGACAATATCAACGCCGTCCAACAGGAGTAGAAAAATCATGGTAATGCGATTATTTTGCTGTTTATTGCTATTAACTGCCATGCCATTAATGGCCGCCACTTCATTAGAGGCAAGCGTTGATAAAAACCCGGTACTGGCGGGTGAGTTTTTTATGCTCAATATTAGCATTGATGATTCAATCAAAGGGCAACAACCCGATACTTCAGCGCTGTTAAAAGATTTTGTCGTCGGCCCTATGAGCTTAAGTAGCCGTACCAACATTATTAATGGCAGCATTAAAAAACAAACATCGTGGTCTGTTAAGTTAATGACTCGCAAAGCCGGCGAATACACAATTCCTTCTTTTATTGTTGCAGGGCTCAGCTCTAAACCAATTAGCTTATCGGTTAAAGAGCGTAGCGGCGATACAGATAAAAATGATGATATATTTTTAAAAACCTCGCTTACAAATAACAGCTTATTTGTGCAAGAGGCTGGCGTTTACACCATTAAACTTTACTTAGCTAAAGAGCTACTTGATGGCAGCTTAAGCACACCAAGCATGGAAGATGCTCAACTCACCCAACTAGGTAAGCAAAGTGAAGATTATGAACTGGTTAACGGTAAACGTTACTTAGTGATCACCCGTAATTATTTAATTCAGCCGCAAAAAAGTGGCGCATACACCATTGAAGCACCTGTTTTTCAAGGGCGTGTTCAGCAAAACTATCGTCAATTAGAAGTGTCAGCACTTGGCGATGAACAACAGATTGAAATCAAACCTATCCCTGAGAATTATCAAGGGGATTGGTTACCCAGTGAATTAGTGAGTTTAACCGAGCAATGGCAACCAGACGATAACACCGTTGAAGCCGGCACGCCGATCACACGCACTATTATGCTTACCGCCTTAGGGGTAACTAAAGAGCAATTGCCCGAAATTGATATGCCTACTATTGATGGTATTCGCAGCTATCCGGATGAAAAAGAAACCAACAATGCAGTACGCGATGGTCGAGTGGTATCACAGCAAAGCGCCTCATTTGCGCTACTACCACAAACACCAGGCACTTATACATTGCCTGAAATTACCCTGCCTTGGTATAACACCAAAATGAACCGAATTAGTTACGCAACTTTACCAGAACGCACAATTACGGTAACACCAAGTACCACAGCGCCAGCAAACTCACTAAATACACCCGTTGAAAGTACTTTAAACAACACGGATGCAGAGCCAACGCAGCAAGCGCTCAGCGTGCAACGCCACACTAGTACGCCTCTATGGCTTATTATTGTAGCCGTATTAGGTTACATATTATGGATTGTGACCCTGGTTCTTTACTTTATGAAACGCTCAGCTAAAGAAGTGCAACAAACGACGCAAGCAAATCATAGAGGCAATCAGCAAGCAGATTTAAAAACACTGCAAATACTTGCTAAAAGCCATGATAATAAAGCATTTTACGATGCACTTAATCTATACGCGCTAACTCGAACAGATAAAAAGGTAGGAGCTCTCACCCATTTCTGCGCTATGATAAACAGCTCAGAATTAACCGCGCAGGTAAATAATTTACAAGCACAGTTGTACGGTAACCAATCGGCTAGCACTGATTTAGAAGCGATTGTTAGTTTATTAAAAAAACATCAATCGCACACAGCTAAGTCATCATCTGCGTTAAAAGAGCTATATTCTTAATAAGAATCTTAGTTACTTTTTTGGCCTATAATAATTTTAATTAAAAAGTGCTTATGTTTGGAAATAAAAAATCGAATGATCGGGTCTTAATTAATATGGCTGAAAAACAACAACGCTATGAAGCCTTGGTTCATGTTTATCATAAGGAACTCTATCGCTTTGCTTACTGGTTATGTAACGATCCGACTATTGCTGATGACTTAGTGCAAGAAACCTTTTTGCGTGCATGGCGCTCGCTTGATTCGTTACTCGACCAAAAAGCAGCTAAGCCATGGTTGCTGACCATTTTAAGGCGTGAGAATGCCAGACGCTTTGAGCGCAAGCAATTTGATTACAGTGATGTAGATAACGACACATTGGTGGATCAAACCAGCCATAGTTTAGATACAGCAATGGAGCAAACCGTTATTCAGCGACAAATTTCTTTATTGGCTGATGAATACAAAGAGCCGCTGTTGCTACAGGTGGTTATGGGCTGCACTGGAGATGAAATTGCAGACATACTTAACTTAAATAAAAATACGGTTATGACGCGTTTATTTCGAGCAAAAAATCAACTTAAAGAGGCACTAAGCCGTGATGATGAACAACTTAAAGGGGCATCAAAA
>NZ_BADW01000112.1:0-14251 GCF_000241165.1 Pseudoalteromonas sp. BSi20439 | reverse complement strand
TGCATGAACCAACAATGAAGAGTAACGTAAAACAGCTATTATTGCCTATTAAATACCGAACTAATGATAGCGTTTCATAAAAATGTCATACTTATTTGTGACACTTTAATGATTTATAAAAAAGGCGATGGCCACTATGTTAATTGCGATTTTTAGGCAGTTTTTTTTGCTTGGCTGCATGAGTTTTGGCGGCCCTGCTGCGCATTTAGGTTACTTTAAACACCACTTTGTTGATTCGCTGCACTGGTTGAGTATCAGTCGCTATTCACAACTAATTAGCCTAAGCCAAGCTCTGCCTGGTCCTGGCTCTAGTCAGGTCAGCTTTGCAATCGGGGTAGAACGTGCAGGTGTACTCGGTGGTATCACCGCATTTATTGGTTTTACTCTGCCTTCTTTTTTAATTATGACACTGCTTGCTATTAGTGCTCACCAATTTGACGCCGTTTATTTTGCTGTGATCACCGGATTAAAGCTCTTTGCCGTAGTCATTGTTGCCGATGCAACCCTTAGTATGGCCAAAAGCTTTTGCAGCAACCTAATCCTTAAGCTAATTGCAGTTATGAGCACTTTAGCCTTGATCATGATACCTATATTAGGTACACAAATTATTATTTTACTTATTGCGGCCGCAGTCGGCGCTATTTGGCCACTCTTAAAATTAAGTGATTTATCACAACAAACTAACAGTGAGCAGGGAAAAGTTAACTGGGTAGCACTTAGCTTATTTGCACTACTGCTTGGAGTTAGCTTTATTCCAATAGGGCAAGAATTTGCGTTATTTGCGCCTTTTTACCAAGCCGGTGCTATGGTATTTGGTGGCGGACATGTTGTGTTGCCAGTACTTCAAGCGGGTGTGCCAACCTTAAGTGATGACCAATTTTTAACGGCTTACGCCAGTGCTCAGGCTATACCTGGGCCTATGTTTACAATAGCCACCTACTTAGGCGCGCAGCTAAACACCGCGCAACCAATAATAGGCGCAATCATAGCTACATTATTGATATTTACCCCTGGGTTTTTACTGATGTTGGCCTTTCAAAAAAGCTGGATTAATTTAGCTAGTAAACCCCGTTTTGCCAGCTCAATTGCTGCGCTTAATGCCGCCGTGGTTGGTTTTTTAGCTGCTGCATTGTATTCGCCCATTTGGACTTCAGCCGTAAGCAATGTTTGGCATATTGCATTAGTGATTACTGCATTTGTGTGGCTACGTATGAAAAAGCCACCTATTTGGTGGCTATTATTGCTCTTTATTGGCGTTGGCCTTGGACAGCATTATTGGGTACTTTAATACTAGGTTTGCCCGCCATATTCACCCCGTCAGCTGGGCTTAACTGCCCACTGACGCTTTGATAAGCGCGCAGCCCAAACACCGGTAATACAGCTAGTAAATGGTCCATAATTTCAGCTTGTAAGTGCTCGTACGATATCCAACGTTTGTCTTCACTAAAGCAGTAAAACTCAATTGGTAAGCCATGATTAAGTGGTTGTAGCTCACGCACCATAAGTGTGAGCGAGGTATTGATTTTACTGTGCTGTTTTAAGTAACCCTCTGCATAGCGACGAAACAACCCTAAGTTCGACACAGGATCGGGAAGCGTGCCTAGTCGAATATATTCTTGCAGTGGAATAGCCGCTTCTATTTGCGCTTTAAAATCGTCATCAACTAAAAAGATGCTGTTCATATCAATGTTTAAAGAACGTTTAATACGTCGCCCACCAGATTCTTGCATACCACGCCAGTTTTTAAATGAACCGGCCACTAGCATATAAGTTGGTATAGTCGTTATGGTGTTGTCCCAGTTGCGCACTTTTACAGTATTTAGCCCTAAATCAATCACTTCGCCATCGGCACCATAGTTGTCTACTTGGATCCAATCACCATAGGTCACTAAGCGGTTAGCAGCAATTTGAATGCTGGCAACAAAGCCTAATATGGTGTCTTTAAATACTAATAGCGTTACCGCTGCAATCGCACCAAAGCCCGATAGTATATAAGTAGGCGACTTTTCAAGCACAATACTAACTATTAATATTGAACAGACAATAAAGGTGATCAGCTTAACCACTTGAATTAAGCCTTGAATAGGTACTTCTCGGGCAAAATCTAATTGGTTATAAATAGCGCCAGCAATGCTCACTATGCTGCTTATAATAAAACCTATATAAATAATTAATAATGCTTGCCCAATAGTTTTAAGGATCTCTTGGGCAATTGCATTAACGGGATAAACGCTATCAAATGTGGCTAAAAAAAGGACACAACATAGCAAACAGGCAATTCGTTTATTGAGCTTGGTCAACATAGGTGACAATGAACCAATACGCTCAGGCGAGAGTTTAGTCACCACCTTTTGAATACCTGGTAACATTAAGCGGCGAGTAAATAAGTAAACAAATAATAGCGAGAGAATGCCTATCGATGAGGCGGTGATGGCACTGAGAAAAAAAGCATCGGGGACTTTTTCAAACCAAGGAGTAATTAGCTCCTGTAGGTGTGTTTTGGTCATGGTATTTCAATTTCCTTACTGGGAGTTAATTCAGTACTAGCTTGCTGAATATGAATAGCGCTTAATTGCTTATCTTTTATTGTCCATAAGTTATTTAAGTATTGCTGAAACTCGGCTCTAAATACTTGATCTGTTTGGTAACTGCCAATCATCTGTGTATTTATTGGCATCACCTCAATGGTAATATTAATAGACTCCAACTCGCCTTTTAAAATATTACGACACACATGATCTGATTTACCGCTATACACTAAACTGGTGTTAAGCATAGCGTCAAACTGCTCATTTAAAACTTCTAAGGCAAAAGCAGTTCCACCAGCTTTAGGCTTTAATAAATGCTGAAAAGGACTTTGTTGATGCTGGTGCTTTTGCGCTGTAAAACGCGTACCTTCTACAAAGTTCACTATGGTTGTAGGGTGATGACGAAAATTACGGCAACTGCGCTTAGTACGCTCGACATCTAGGCCTTTTAAATTGGGATTTTTTGCCAATTGTGCTTTGCTCACCCGCTTCATAAAGGGCATACCCATTGCCCACGCACCAGTGCCTATAAATGGCACGTACTTAAGCTCATCTTTTAAAAAAACTTAGGAGCTGGTAATGCATTTAACGAGCTTAATACCGCAATATCAAGCCAGCTAATATGATTACTGATTAGCAAATACCAACTATTGGCATTCACCTCCCCACTAATATTAACTTTAATATCATTACAGCCTAGCCACAGCCCTAAGCGATTACCTTTACACCACCCCTTGTACGCACCGTGTAATAATTTACTTACTACGGGTATGGGCAAAACTAATTTAACTAATCCTAGGATAAGTACTAATGCGCCAAATATTATTAAATTAGCAAATAAAACACAGCCAACAATTAAGCCATTTAACCAATTAGGTAACCATTTTTTTAGTCATAACTGTTAGCTCATTTTTTATTTTTGTTTGAAATTAACGAGCGTCTGGTTTTTTTCTTCCCACACGCGATTTAATTCACTTTGAAAGCGTACTCTAAAGTCAGGATCATTAGTGTAATCACCAATTAAGTCATCACTAACGCCTTTGACTTCAACATGTACATCAATGTGTTTTACTTTACCGGCTGCAAAATCCATAAAAGTAGGAATGCCCTCAGGGTAATGAATAGTGACATTTACCACCTTAGAAATTTGCTCACCCATGGCTTGCATTACAAACGCCACACCACCCGCCTTAGGTTTAAGTAAGTGAGGAAACGGACTATTTTGACGCGCATGCTTTTGCGCTGTAAAACGCGTACCTTCAACAAAGTTAACCACACTGACTGGCATTTCTTTAAATTTTTCACACGCTTTACGGGTCGTTTCTAAATCTTTACCACGCAATTTAGGGTTCTTTTTTAATTGGCTTTTACTGGTGCGGGTCATAAAAGGAAAGTCGAGCGCCCACCAACATAAACCTAAAACAGGCACATAAATAAGCTCTTTTTTCAAAAAGAAGTTTAAAAAAGGTATTTTGCGGTTGAACACTCGTTGTAACACTAAAATATCCACCCAGCTTTGGTGGTTCGCAATAACTAGGTACCAATCTTTTAATTTAAGCTCTTCAAGGTCGGTTACATTTAGCTTTGTTGGCGTTAATAACGTTTGATTTAAGGTGTTAAATGTCACCCAAATAGAGGCACATTGCTTGGCTGTCCAGCTCATTAATTTTTGAAGCCCCTTGATTGGGATTAGCTTAACGATGCCACAAATAAAAATAGGCACAAACCAAAAAAGAGTGTTTATTGTGTAAAAGAAAATACTAAATACACTGCGAATAACTGACATTACTTCTATTCCTTTAAACATCGCGCAGCCACGAATGACCGCGCTTAACTATGCAACTAAATTAATCTTCAAAATAGGTGTAACCTTCAAGCCCTGCATTAAGCTCGGCTAAGTAACCTTCTTTACAGTGCGCTGATACATTAAGTTTATTAATCTGAGTGGCAAAGTTATCAGCTAATAACTCGCTATCATAATCAACAAATTTTAATACATCCTTAACGCTGTCACCTTTAATGGCATTGGTTAATACATATCCTTGCTCATTAAGCTCAACATGAACTGAATCGGTATCACCAAATAAGTTATGTAAGTCACCTAAAATCTCTTGGTATGCCCCTACCATAAACATCGCAATATGATACTGCTGACCTTGTGTATATTCAGGAATAGGTAAACTGGTTTCAATCCCTGCACCTTCAACGTACTCACGTATTTGCCCGTCAGAATCACAAGTAATGTCCTGGATAATAGCGCGCTGAGTAAGCGGCTGCGTTAGGTTTTCGATGGGCATAACCGGAAATAACTGCTGAATGCCCCACACATCGGGTAACGACTGAAATAGTGAAAAATTCACAAACAGTTTATCGGCTAGTTTTTCGTTTAAATCATCCAGCACTTCGCGGTGAGCTCGTGCATTAGAGCTTAATGAAGCTCGAACGCGATGTAAAATAGTAAAGTAAAGCTGCTCTATTTTCGCCCACTCTAGCATGCTCACTAAACCATGTACGTATTGATCGTGTGCTTCACTAAATAAATGCATTGCATCATGATAAATCTCTAATGCCATACGCGGGTTCAAACGTTGTAAACACTGCCACATTTCATCCAATACTAAGGCACTGTTTTTAACAGGTGGTTCTGGGTTTAAATGATTTGGCGCTTTTTCAACATCAATTACATCGGTAATAAGCACCGCATGATGTGCAGTAAGAGCACGGCCAGATTCGGTAATAATTGCAGGGTGAGCTAAGTTATGTTGGTCGCACACCTCGGCAAATGCATTTACCACATTACGCGCATATTCTTCGACTGTGTAGTTCATTGAGCAAGCACTTCGCGAACCTGAACCTTCGTAGTCAACGCCGAGCCCGCCACCCACATCAACCGTATTCAGCGGTACACCGTATTGAGTTAATTCAGCAAAATGGCGAGCACACTCGCGCAAAGCACGATGAATATCGCGAATATTGGCAATTTGTGAGCCAATATGAAAATGTACCATTTGCATTAAATGCAACTTATTATGTTGCTTAAGCACTTCCACTGCACTAAGTACTTGGCCTGCAGTTAAGCCAAATTTGCCTTTTTCACCACCGGTATTTTGCCATTTACCTTTACCAACCGAATTTAAGCGAATACGAATTCCAATAGCCGGTTCAATGCCTAAATTATCAATTTCTTCAAGCAATGTGGTTAGCTCTGAGAGTTTTTCAACCACAATTTTAACGCTGTGTCCCATTGCTTGACCAATACAGGCTAAACGTAAAAACTCACTGTCTTTGTAGCCGTTGCATACAATTGTAATAGGCTCTTTCGCCACCCCTAAAATGGCCATTAGTTCAGGCTTAGAACCGGCTTCAAGCCCGACTAAGCCACTTGGGTGTGCCAATAGTTTACTTACTACAGAACGCTGTTGATTTACTTTTATAGGGTAAACACAGGTGTATTTACCATTATATTCACGGTTGCTACGCGCTTGAGTGAAGGCATTGGTGAGCGTATCTACACGATTTTTTAAAATATCAGTAAAGCGCACCAGTACGGGCAATGTTAACCCTTGCTGCTTAAATTGCTCAGTAAGCTGGCTTAAAGAAATGGCAGGTTTTGTTTGGTCGCCATCAGGATAGGCTATCAACTCACCTTGTGCGTTAATATCAAAATAACCATCGCTCCAATGAGCAACATTGTATGTAGCACGTGCTGTTTCTAAACCCCAAGTCATGGCAACTCTTCTTTATTAAATTAGGTGTAAAGGGGCATTTTAATACGTCACTATCTGCTAAGCTAACAAAAATTGAACTTTCCCCTCTTTATAGCTAACTTTATTCACTAAAGAGAGTAAAATTTGATTGAGCAATAGCCCAAGCACTGGCAGAATTGCCTCCTTTTTTCATACTCAACCAAAAGTGTAACAACTATGGCAAATTTAGATCAAGGTAAGTGGTTTACTGAAATTAGCGACCGCGATGGCAGCGCATTTTCATTACGTATTAACAAAAAGTTAGATGAAAAACAGTCTCCTTTTCAAAAAGTAGAAATGTTTGAAACCACAGACTTTGGTAATTTAATGATCATTGATGGTTGCACTATGGTGAGTAGCCGTGAAAACTTTTTTTATCATGAAATGATCAGCCACCCAGCATTACTAGCACACCCAAACCCTAAAAATGTGGTTATTATTGGCGGCGGCGATTGCGGTACATTACGTGAAGTGCTTAAGCACCCAAGTGTAGAAACTGTAACCCAAATCGATATTGACGAAGTAGTTACCCAAATGTCGTTAAAGTACTTCCCAGAGTTATGTGAATCAAATAACGATCCACGTGCCACTGTGATGTTTGACGATGGCATTAAATATATGCGCGAAGCAGCTGGTGAGTCTATTGATGTGGTGATTGTTGATGGAACTGATCCAGTAGGCCCTGGTGAGGGTTTATTTAACCATGCGTTTTATACTAGCTGTTTAAACGCACTTCGCCCTGGTGGAATACTCGTACAACAAAGTGAATCGCCATTAATGCATATGCCACTTCTGGTTGAAATGCGCGAAGCTATGCTAAGTGTTGGTTTTAACGACTTGCAGACTCTTCCATTCCCACAACCTATTTACCCAAGTGGGCTGTGGTCGGTGACGCTAGCTCGCAAATCTGAAGCATTTGACGGTTTTAGAGAAGACGGCGCAGCCATAATTGCTGAGCATAGTGAATACTACAATGGCGGCATTCATCACGGTGCACTCGCAACACCTAATTACATGAAACGCGCTTTTGACAAAAAATAAAAAGCCATAAATGCAAAGTTGGGCTCGCAAGAGTCCTTATCTGTTTCAATTTGTTATTCTTCCAACTAAAACCGAAACTGAGCATTTAATGCTATTTGCTGCTGCGATATTCTCGATGCTTTATTCATAGCTACTCGGTTATCTGCTTGGCTATGAAGCGCTGACCCCTCAACACCTATTTGCCATTGTGGTGTAAGCTGATAACGCCAAGTTGCTGTTAGTCCCTCGCCATGACTAGCATTAGGGTCAAACTTCCAATCGTCTTTGTCTGTCACCTCAAAATAATCGTAACGTACTGAGAAACGGTGGCGTTTTATTTTATGACTCAATAATGCAAAATGACTATAAAATCGAGTATCAACGCCGCGGTTTTGACCCATAGCCGTACCACCCGACATTATTTGGATAATTAATCGTGTTTTCGGTGTAAATTTATTTAGCCATGCGACACTTAAAAATCGAGTATCCCAGGCATATTGACCCGTATTATAATTAAGAGCGCCAGGGTCACCATTGTTATCATTGTAGTACACTCGCAACTGAGACTTTTTTAAATAATCCCAATGTCCACCAACGTAATAACCAAATCGCCCATCGACCTCTTCAAACGGTAAAACTTGGTTTGCTTGAAATTGTAACTGTGGAGTATTTAAAGACGCAACAGGCGCAAAAGCGAGAGCCTCATTAAGTGTTGTTTGGCGATCATGCAAAGCAAAGCCTCGCCAAGCGAGTAATGTCCCCGCAGGATCGTTACCTTTAAATGTCGCACCAACCAAACTAAAACTATGGGCACTATTAAAATTACGGGCTGGGCGTTTAATTGTTGCTTCAACACCTAGCGTTCGCAGCTCTTCACCTACCCAAGAGTTAATTGCCGAATTGGTATAGTTATATGCAGATAACCAGCCCATATCAGGGTTTTCTAATGACAATTGTGGATAAAAGCCACCCACTTTAATATGCCATTTATAATCACTGCGAACTAAAGGTTTATATTGCAGATAAGCCTGACTAACCCCCAAGGTACTTTTTGGGTCTTGATATAAATTAACTACAGCATGGGCAGACCAACTAGAACTTATATCTGCACTTAAATCAATAATTCCCTGAGATAAAACCACACCTTGATTAGCCGCATCATGGCGGTATAAACCAATTCCACCCTCTTGCCAGCTTAGTTGTGAATCAGCTTGCACTGCCCTTACTTGCAGCAAACCTTTAACTTGTGCGTTGGCTGAAAAAACACTCAACAAGCAAATAACAACGGCTAAGCCCAATAGACTATTCATAATCGTCAAACTCATCAACTTCAACCCTAATAGGCAAAGTTAGTTTTTGTTTTAACTGATAACTTAATTTATTGTTAGTTATAATAACTTTTTGCGACTCTATGTTGCTAATATCTCTAAAGCCTTCATGCCAAACATTTAGTTTATAGGCTCCATTTGGGATATCGAACGATGCTACTCCTTGCTCATTGGTGATTGCATAATATGGGCTATCCACAACAACAATGTAACCCAACATCCAATCATGAATATTACAACCAAGCTCCACAACTCCTGTTTGTCCAAATGTAATTGGATCTTGTGGTTGTTCTCGATAAAGCTTTAATTCAAATGTTTTGCTTTTAGAAAATGAATACACGTGATGCATTATCGAGTCAGCGTTAGGAAATTCAACTTGGCTGTTTTTTTCAACGACTAAGATATGTGGTGTAAATTGGCGATTTTTTTGTGTCATAGTGAAAAGTGATTTATTTATATTCACGCCAGAGGCTTGATCTGGAGCTAACCAAACAACAACATTTTCTTGAACTTTTTGGTTGTTATTATAAACAGTAACCGTTGCTGCACTACTCTTAAAAACAATGATACAACCTAAAATAGCGAGTAAAATTTTCAGCATATTTCTTCTTGTTAAATTCTTTTTATTTATTATAGAACTAATTACATAAAGTTTTGCAGATTAATTAACACACTCTTTTTTAGCTAATTAATTGAATACGTATGCAGCTATCTCGTAATAGTGTGTTCATCACTTTATGCTCATAACCTACGGTTTGACATCAAGGACACACAATGAGATTACCTTTACTACTAGTTGCTTTACTTGCAAGCAGTGCTTTTGCAAAAGAAGCCACGCTGAAATCACCTGATCAAAAAATTAAAATTACCATTTCTGATCAATCATCCTCCCCCCATTACTCTATTAGCTTTAATGGTAAGCCTGTTATTGAGCAGTCACGCTTAGGTTTTAGGTTTAAAAGCCAAGCACCATTTGATGACGGCTTTGTTATTAGTGAAGTAACTCGTTCACAAACCGATAGCCAATGGCAGCAACCTTGGGGAGAGCGTCAAACCGTTGTTGATAAGCACAATGAAATTGCCGTTACCTTCAATAAACCTGCGCCCCACGCTGGCACATACACTGTACGATTTAAAGCCTTTGATAGTGGTGTAGGTTTTCGCTATGAAGTCCCTAAGCAAGCCGGTTTTGAACAAACTGAAATTACTAAAGAACTGACCGAATTTGCTATTGCCGCAAAAGATAAAACCACCGCATGGTGGATACCTGCTCGCGGTTGGAACCGTTATGAATATGTCTATAACACTACAGACTTACAAGATGCTGCACTCGCTCATACCCCCTTTACCTTTAAAAATGGTAACGGTGTACATGTCAGCATTCATGAAGCAGCTCTGGTAGATTATGCAGGTATGGTGCTTAACCAGCGTCGCCCAGGTACGTTTAGTGCCGATTTAACACCGTGGTCTGATGGCATTGCAGTTAAGAAGCAAGGCGCATTCAATACTCCTTGGCGCACCATTCAAATAGGTGAGCGAGCGATAGACTTAGTTAATTCAGATATTATTTTAAACCTGAATGAGCCAAATAAACTCGGTGATGTGTCGTGGGTTAAACCAGGTAAATATGTAGGTATTTGGTGGGGAATGCACATCAATGAAACCACTTGGGGCAGTGGAGAAAAACACGGTGCCACCACAAAAAATACTAAATACTATATGGACTTTGCCGCTGAGTATGGCTTTGACGGCGTATTAGTTGAAGGTTGGAACACAGGCTGGGATGGCGACTGGTTTTATAATGGCGATGTATTTAGCTTTACTCAGCCTTATGACGATTTCGATATTGCAGCGCTTACACAGTACGGTAAAGAAAAAGGGGTGCAGTTAATTGGTCACCATGAAACCTCTGGCAATGTTAGTAATTATCATGACCAAATGGAAGATGCTTTTGCACTTTACGAAAAATCAAATGTAAGCCAAATAAAAACTGGTTATGTGGCCGATGGTGGCAATATAAAACGCATAGATGAAAACGGCATTGCTCGCTTTGAATGGCATGACGGCCAATTTATGGTAAATGAATACTTACATAATATTAAACTTGCCGCTAAATATAAGCTAAGCATCAACACCCATGAACCAATTAAAGACACAGGTCTGCGCCGTACTTACCCCAACTGGATTGCCCGTGAAGGTGCGCGTGGACAAGAGTTTAACGCATGGGGTACGCCACCTAATCCACCAGAGCACATTCCAATGCTTGCTTTTACCCGTATGCTTGCAGGGCCAATGGACTTTACCCCAGGTATTTTTGATATGAGCTTTAATGGTTTAGGGGACGATACAAATCGCCCACAAACAACACTGGCAAAGCAATTAGCATTGTATGTGGTGATGTATAGCCCAATTCAAATGGCGGCGGATTTACCGCGTAATTATTTAGCTAAACCCGATGCTTTTCAGTTTATTCAAGACGTACCAACCGATTGGCAGCAAAGTATCGCGCTTGATGGCGAAGTAGGCGACTTTATTGTATTTGCACGCAAAGAGCGCAAGCGCGATAACTATTCAGGGAACGATTGGTACTTAGGTGCAGTTACCGACGAAAATGCCCGCACCATTGAGATTAAACTCGACTTTTTAGATAAAGATAAACAGTTTGAAGCGCAAATCTACCAAGACGGTAAAAACGCTGAATGGAAGAACAATCCTTATGATTTAAGCATTGAAAAACGCACTGTTACCGCAAGCGATAAGCTAACATTAAAATTGGCCACCAGTGGCGGTACAGCCATTCGTTTTAAAGCCCTCTAGTAGTTAATCTGAACTCTAGATAATAAATTAACGCTATCTGCAACCATGCAGATAGCGTTATTAGCTTGGATTAGTAACCTTTATCGGTAGGTATATTTGCGCACTTAAACCACCTTCAGGGCGATTAGAGAGCACCACCTTGCCGCCATGCATATCGATAATACGCTTAATAATTGCAAGGCCTAGGCCGCTACCTTCACTACCGCGAGCTGCATCACCTTGTTTAAACGGTTCAAATACTGACTCCAACTCGCTTTCAGGAATACCCGGGCCACTATCTTTGACCGCAATAACCACATATTTTTTATTGGAATTAAAATAACTGAGTACTTCAATATCACCCTCTGAGTAGCGTAGTGCATTTTCTATCATATTGGTCACTACTCGCTTAATCGCGACACTACTTATGGGAATTTTTCCAATATTAGGATTCGGTTTAAACGTGATCACCCGTTGATGCTTAAGCTCACTTTGTACGACTTCACCAAGGAGCGCATTAATATCTTCGCAGGTTTGTTCTTCACGTTTATGATGGCGTAAATATTCGATAAATTGATCGATAATGCCATTCATATCTTCAATATCGTAAATAATGCCTTCACGTAAATAATCATCTTCATCAACCATCATTTCTGTGGCTAAACGAATACGAGTAAGCGGTGTGCGTAAATCATGAGAAACACCGGCCATAAGTAATCGACGGTCGTTTTCAAGGGCAGCAATACCTCGCGACATTTGATTAAAGGCGCGTGTTACCTCAATAACCTCACTCGACCCTTGCTCTTGTAACTTGGTACTAAAGTCGCCTACCCCTACTTTTATCGCAGCTTGTTGTAATGCTTTTAGTGGTCGGTTCAAGTGCCTTGCAAATAGCCAGCCTCCTAATACACTTAAAAAGCCGATGCTTGAAAGATAAAAGGTTAAAAACTCAAGGTTACTTTCTTTAAATCCGGTGAGCGGCACTTTGACCCAATAACCCGGCGCCTGCGGGGCTTCTACCCAATAAATAAGCGGATCAGTTTGACTAATGCGTACCCGAGAAAAGCCCTTTAATTGCTCAGACATACTACGCGATAGCCCAGAATATTCACGACTTTGGCCTAAACCATTTCGCATAGCTTCACGCTGAGTCATTACTTCAATGCCAGTTATTTCAAAAAACTTCTCAGAGACTTCATCGGTAACTTCAACACCATCTTCCCAATCAATAAACACAGTTTTAATTTGCTTAGCCAGCATTAAATTAACTTGTTCAATGGTGGGTTTAACTACATATAAACTTACCGTGACGTAGGAGACAATTTGGTTAATAAGCAACAAAGCGGCAACCAAAAATACGGTTTGTCCAAACGCACTACGCGGAAACATTCCCATAATGATTACTTTTCACCGTCAGGAACAAATACGTAACCTAAACCCCATACCGTTTGAATATAGCGAGGGTTAGCGGCATCAACTTCAATCATTCTACGAAGGCGTGATACTTGAACATCAATACTGCGCTCAAGCGCACTATAGTCTCGCCCTCGAGCTAAATTCATTAATTTATCTCGACTTAATGGCTCACGCGGGTGAGACACTAACGCTTTTAACACCGCAAATTCACCACTGGTGAGCGACACCGTGTTATCGCCTTCACTCATTTCCCGGGTGGCTAAATTTAGGGTGAATTTACCAAACTCAATTAAATTCTCTTCTGCTGAGGGCGCTCCTGGCACTTCTTTTGATTGACGACGTAAAATGGCTTTTATGCGCGCTAATAGCTCGCGAGGATTAAACGGTTTCGGAATATAGTCGTCAGCGCCGAGTTCTAGGCCAATAATACGATCGACTTCATCGCCTTTGGCGGTCAGCATAACAATAGGGATTTGGTTTTCTTTTTGGCGTAAACGTCTGCAAATAGAGAGCCCATCTTCGCCCGGCAGCATTAAATCAAGCACCATTAGGTGAAAATTTTCACGCTCAATTAGCCTATCCATTTGCTCTGAATCGGCAGCTGTTCTGACAATAAATCCTTGCTCTACCAAATAGCGTTCCAGCAAACTGCGTAAACGTTTATCATCATCCACCACCAATACTTTTACTGTCTCTTGTCCCATAATCTGTTGCTTATTTTTATAATTTATTAATAGTTAATATAAATGAAAAACTTAAGAATAAAAAACTAATTAAGCGCTTAGATTGTTACTGAACATTTCAAACCCATTGATAGCGGTTTTATCTCGACAAGCAGCCTTTATTTTAATACCTTGCCACTCATGAAGATTAAACAAGAACTCAGCGTGAAAACAAACTTAATTACTCGCGAAGGTTATTTACAATTGCAGCAAGAACATGATCATCTTTGGAATGAAAAACGTCCAGAAGTAACTAAAATTGTGAGTTGGGCTGCCAGCCTAGGTGATCGCTCTGAAAACGCAGACTACCAGTTATAACCCCAAAAAATATACTATTTTATTTTAAAGCCAATAAAAACAACTAGCTGAATATAGTACACATACTATACTCTATACTAAATTACCGATATATGAAGCAATATACTTTCAGATAGTGACTTACTATTGGTATTTAATAAGCAATTCCACACTCAAAAAATAAGTTTCATGTCTGCAGATTACGGTAAGCGGAGCCCTATCAATATAACAAGCTACAACCCCTTAAGTAATACTATGAGGAAAATTTTACTTTTACAAAGTCATACTGTGTTTTTATATATGGCTGACTACACAAGATAGGGTTAAATATGAATGGGCCCTAAAGTAACTTTAGAGCCCATTGAGATATGTAAAAGTAACTACTTGTAAATTCTCAA
>NZ_BADW01000113.1:0-819 GCF_000241165.1 Pseudoalteromonas sp. BSi20439 | reverse complement strand
TGCAGCTGTTTGGTGATGGTGTTTTTGGTACGCAATGGGGTGATAAAATTGAAGCTGTCGGAAGCAAATTACCTAACAGTACCAAGGAAAGTATTGGTGATATTGTTTGGCTTGAATTAAAAGATTCAAAAGAAATTTTAGGTGTACCTAGAGATAACCAAAAAGTACATTTTTCTTTTGATGCTGAAAAGCGCTTGAACGGTGTAGCTGTATATTATAATGCTGACGACTATAGTGTTTTGCTTAATAAATTAAACACTCTATTTGGTGAATACACACAGGTTGCAGGAAATAAAACAGCGCTACAGTGGAAAAGCTCTGATTTTGTATTGACGTTATATTTTGCAACAGTTGGCATTAATACAAACTCAGTGTTTTCAATCGGGTACTATGGCTTAACAAAACCAGATGCTAATAAAGAGGATTTAGGTTTTTAAAAATATAAAAGAATTTTTACTGCTCTTGGTTCAGCTGCAAAACGCGAATTTGATCCCACACAAAAACAAATAGTAACAACAATGGTAACAATAAGTGATTTCTTGTAGGTTGTTTTTGTTATTTTTCAGTTTGTTATATGCTCAGTTAAGATTCCCCCAGCCCACCAATAACGGTTTTGAAATTCGTTTGTTTAAAAACCCTAAAAAACCCGCAACTTGAACAATCAAGTCGCGGGTTTTTTTTATGGCTAAAATTATTGAATTTATTGTGCTTTGGTTTATCTTGCGAACCCCGAACCCCGAACCCCGAACCCCGAACCCCGAACCCCGAACCCCGAACCCCGAACCCCGAACCCCGAACCCCGAACCCCGAACCCCGAAC
>NZ_BADW01000114.1:0-16482 GCF_000241165.1 Pseudoalteromonas sp. BSi20439 | reverse complement strand
CTGTATGTATTTTTCATACAGCGGTTTTTTATTAATTGCTTATCTAGTAACTTTCAAACACAGAGCTTAGATTAAGCATATAGCACTCTCTCATCATGATAATTTATAAAAAAAGGTCGCTGTGCGACCTTTTTAAATACTTTGCAATTAAAATGGTTATCTAAACAACACGTCTTCGCGGTTAAACCACTTAACACAAAATGCCAGTAGCGCACCGGCTATCAGTGCCGTAGCTAAAAATATCAATCCAACCAGCGTGTAATCGACGGTGCCTTTAATAATTTCTTTAATCGCTAAGGCGACGTTAGTAACCGGAATAAAGGCTGTTTTAGCGGTCAGTTCCATATTAGGCATTATGGAAATAATAATTGGGAAAAATACCACCATACTTAATGGCGTCATGTAATTTTGTGCTTCTTTAAACGAACGTGCATAGATTGATATAGCCAATGCTAATGCAGAAAAAATAGCTGCAATTGGCAATAACAATACAAAAATCATCAGCAAGTCTGTAATACCTAATGTACTAAACGCGGCTTTAATAAACTCTAGATCAGCAAATGCGAGTGCTAATGCTATCCAACACCCCATACTAATCACGGTGATAGTAGTTGATGCGATTGAAGTAGTGAGTAGAGTTATAAATTTACCCAATACTAGCTCTGTACGAGTAATTGGCGTAAGTAGTAAAGTTTCTAACGTGCCACGTTCTTTTTCGCCAGCGCCTAAATCTATTGCTGGGTAAGTTGCCCCCATCAGTACTAACGGGATAAGTAAATAAGGTAAAAACCCACCTACTTTTTCACCTAAGTTTTCACGTTTGTCTGCAGTATCAACTTTAACCACATTAATTGGCTTTAAAATAGATTGTTGTGCGCTTTTATCAATACCAAAGCTTAATAGTTTACTTTCTTGAAGTGTATCGCTGTACTCTTTAGCAAGCTCTTTTACACGCTCAAATAAGAAGTTAATTGATTTTGAATCATTAAATACAACTTGCCATTCACTTTGCTTTTTATCATCTAATGTTTGCACTGCATCGCTTGGTAAGTATATGCCCATGTCGATATCGCCAGCAGTTACGCCTGCTTTTAGCTCCTCAACACTATTGAAGGTTTTATCGCCTTTATATAACTCAAAGCTTTTATGATAAAACACTTTATCAGTAAATTCTGGGGCAAAGTCGCCATTGATAATCGCATAAGTATTCACTTTTTGCTCTGCATCAAGCGCGGCTTGCGAAGAGATAAACGCAACCACAGCAAATAACAACGGAAAAACCACAATCGGAAATACCACCACGAACAACAAGGTTTTTTTATCGCGTAACAGCTCTGTTAATTCCTTTTTAAATACCTCAAACATCTTGCTTCTCCGTTAATATGTTCATAAACGCTTGGTTTAATTCTTCGCTGTTACCCGCTTGTTTAAATTCAGCGAGGGTGCCATCAAAACAACTTATACCTTCATTAATGACCGCTACACGGTCGCATAAAAGTGCAACTTCATCTAAATGGTGCGTTGAGAAAATAACCGGAGTTCCTTGTGCTTTTAAGCCTTTAATAAAGTTAATTACTGTTTGAGTGGTCATAATATCAAGCCCGGTAGTTGGCTCATCAAGAATAACAACATCTGGGTGATGCACTACAGCACGCGCTATATTGGCTTTTTGTTTCATACCGGTTGATAAGTTTTCAGCGCGCTTATCAATAAATTTATGCATATCGAGTAAGGTAAATAACTCTTCACAGCGTGCCTTGATTGCTTGCTTGCTCATGCCATGTAGCTTTGCAAAATATTCGATATTTTCTTTTACCGTTAGACGGCCATATAAACCAGTAGAGCCAGACAAAAACCCGATAGATTTACGCCCAATGAGTGGCTTTTTAATTATGTCATTTCCAGCAATAGTAATACTGCCATCATCCGGTTTTAATGCGGTTGAAATCATTCTTAAGGTGGTGGTTTTACCCGCGCCATTAGGCCCTAATAGCCCTAATACTTCGCCTTTTGCACAGCTAAAGCTGACATTTTTAACCGAGTGAAAATAATCTTTATCTTCGCGTGGGTCTATTTCATCTGTTTTATTTTTTTTATGATCTTTAGTGAGCTTAAACTTCTTTTTAAGCGCGGTGACTTCTATCATTTTCGTGTCCTTCGTTTCGGTCTAAAATAGTCCGTGTTGTCGTAAAATGATGAATTGTTATTCTCCTCACACCAACCAGGAACACCTAATAAGGGTAAGGGTGAAAGCTGTTTATTATCGGCTAAACAATCATCGTTTTTAATCATCTCATAAAGTCGCTGATCTAGGTACTGGTATTGCGTTACTAAATCTTTACAAAATATTTCATCCGGCACACTTACAAATAAGGCTTTGCCTGTGAGCCCAATATAAGGCTTAGTCAACATTTCATAATTAGCATGGCCAAACATAAATGGCGCTATGGTTTTACCCCACAGCTCTCTATGCTCTATAAACGCTGTTTTCCATTGGTGGTCTCTTAACCACTCTTTCCACTGTGATTCACTAATAGCTAAAACCACACCGCATTCGTCAAATAGGGTTAAAGCGTTACGATGTTTACTACGCTGTTTTAATCCATGCAACGCTATTTCATCAACATGACGCTGATTAATAAGGGCTTTTGTTTTTGGAAATAAGCACCAAATAAAACCACCAAACAGATCATGCCAATTTTGTTGGCGCGTGGGGACTTCCCCTGTTTCAAAAATGACTTGTTCATAATAGCGTTCAGCAAAGTCAACCTTGGCATCATCGATAAAACGAATGGGGAGATTATTTGCGTTTATGGCATTTAAGTACGGGGCAAAATACGCAGGTTCTGGCCAGTCTGTTTGTTGATGAATTTTAAACAGCTGACGTAAGTGAGCAAATGCCCCTGTGTTTAGGCTCGTTACTTGAAATTGTTCTGGGGGAGTAAAACGCTTCATTGTTACCTTTACTGTACATTTTTATCCGTGACAGTTTACCGCAAAAACTGGTTCTAATTAACAGAAGTTCATATACTAGGGCCACTTAGAACAAAAAAAGAGCCAATATGAAACGTTATTTTTCTTTGACCTTAATCACAACAGCGATTCTAGCGGGTTGTGCAACAACAAGTATCACTTCTGACGATGTTGCGAAAGGCTATAACAGCATTCAAGCCGATGAAATTGCTAAGCATGTAAAAGTGTTAGCCTCTGATGAGTTTGGTGGTCGTGCTCCTTCATCTGAAGGTGAAAAGCTTACGCTTGACTACTTAACAAAAGAATTTACTGCATTGGGTTTTGAACCGGGTAACGGTGATAGCTTTTTCCAAGAAGTACCGCTTGTATCATTAGAAGCAGACTCAGACATGGTGCTTAATATTGGCGGTAAAGACTACCAATACAAAAAAGACATGGTAATGGGTAGTAGCCGTATAAGTGCGCAAGAAGGGATTGAAAATTCAGAGCTGGTATTTGTCGGCTACGGTGTTAACGCACCTGAATATAACTGGAATGATTACGAAGGCCTAGATGTTAAGGGTAAAACCGTCGTGATGCTGGTAAACGATCCTGGTTTTGCAACTAAAGATCCAAACTTATTTACCGGTGATGCCATGACCTACTATGGCCGTTGGACTTATAAATACGAAGAAGCAAGCCGTCAAGGTGCAGCGGGCGCTATTATCATTCATGAAACAGCACCGGCGTCTTACCCTTGGTCAGTGGTTGAGAACTCGTGGAGTGGCGAGCAGTTTGGTTTTGTAAAAGATAATAACAACATGGATCGTGTTGCTGTTGAAGGTTGGGTTACTGTTGATGTAGCAAAAGAGCTATTTACTAAAGCAGGCCTTGATTTTGATACTGCTAAAGCAGAAGCGGCTAAAGGCGCTTACCATGTAGATATGGGCGATTTAGCTGCCACTGTGAATGTAAAAAATACCATCAAAAAATCGGTATCATATAACTTTATTGCCACTCTTCCGGGTAGTAAAACGCCAGATGAGCATATTATTTACTCTGCGCATTGGGATCATTTAGGAACGGATAAAAATCGTAAAGGCGATCAAATTTATAATGGTGCCCATGATAATGCGACAGGTACTGCCGGTATGATCGAAGTGGCTGAAGCCTTTACTAAACTAGGTAAACGCCCTGACCGTTCAATGACCTTTTTAGCGGTAACCGCTGAAGAACAAGGTTTACTTGGCTCAAAATATTACGCCGCGAACCCGGTTATTCCAGCAAATAAAACCGTTGCAAATATTAATATGGATAGCTTAAACCTATTAGGTAAAGTAAAAGATATTAGTGTTGTAGGTATTGGTAAATCACAAATGGATGAACTATTAGCTACTGCTGCAAAGGAGCAAGGCAGAACAGTATCGGGCGACCCTAAGCCATCTTCAGGTGGTTACTACCGCTCTGATCACTTTGCCTTTGCCAATATGGGTGTACCTGCTATGTATGCTGGTGGTGGTTCAGAAGCGTTTGATGAAGAAACGGCTAATTACCGCAAGCGTATGAGCCTAGTACTGCGTGGCTGTTACCACCAGCCTTGTGATAGATATCGCGATGAGTGGGATTTATCAGGTGCGGTTCAAGATTTACAATTATTTTATAAAGTAGGTTTTGATATTTCGCAGCAAACTCAATGGCCTACTTGGAATGAAAACTCAGAGTTTCAACGTAAATAAGCATTTTCAATCAACCCTTCAAATGATATTGATTATCATTTAATAAAATAGTACAGTGCGATCTAGTTTCTTAATTAGGTCGTACTGTATGTTTTTAACAGAACATTTAGGAGTTATTTCGCCAGCTGCAAAACGTGTTTTTCATCAAAATAAACGCCTAATTTTACCACTGTTAATTTTAGTCTGTTTAGCCTTGCCCAGCTTACGCACTATAACAATCACTGCACTCAGTGATGCTTTTTTTCAAGTCAGTGTGTTTGTTGCTGCTACCTTATTTATTTACTACTACGCGATTGATCATTTACCCCAACTAGAGCTTCGTTATCTAAATGCTAAGTCTCCTGTGTTAGAGGTCAGCTTTGCTGCTTTTTTAGGTATGCTGCCAGGCTGTGGTGGTGCAATCATTGTGGTTACTCAATTTACCAAGGGACAAGCAAGCTTTGGGGCTATTGTCGCGGTATTAACAGCAACTATGGGTGATGCTGCGTTTTTATTATTAGCTACCCGCCCTACTGACGGGTTAACAATAATGGCCATAGGCTTAGTCGTTGGAACGCTAGCAGGCTTACTGGTTAATAAACTACATAAAACGGGTTATTTATGCCCTACCAATCAAAAGCAAACACAACCGGTGACTGTATTGCCAACCAGAATAATAAAGTTGAGCAAGCCTATTTGGTTAATGGCTATTATTCCTGGATTATTGATTGCTTTTATACTGGCATTTAATATTGATTTAAGCCAATTTGGCAATCATGTAGTAAATGCGGTCAGCTTTTTTGGTGCTTTAATGGCACTATTTGTGGTGTTTATGTGGGCGCTATCATCAAAAGGTGAAAGCTATAAAGAAGTAACCTCAGAAGATGATGTATGCAGTCCGCCTTCAAAAATAACAAAAGTACTTCAAGATACTCATTTTGTAACTGCGTGGGTGGTTGCCTCCTTTGTGTTATTTGAACTACTGGTTACCGTGTTTGGCCTTGATTTAAAAACATGGTTTTTAAATTTTGCCTATTTAGCACCGTTTATTGCGGTATTAATTGGCTTTTTACCCGGTTGTGGACCGCAAATCATTGTCACCACGTTATACATTCAAGGCGCGATACCGTTTAGTGCTTTAGCTGCGAACGCCATTTCTAATGATGGCGATGCGCTTTTCCCTGCCATTGCTATGGCACCCAAAGCGGCCATTATTGCCACACTATATACCGCAGTTCCGGCGTTATTAGTGGGTTATGGACTGTATTTTTTCAGCTAAATCGCTTTACCTTTTATTAATTTACTTTTCAAGATATAAAAAACCAGCTAATTTGCTGGTTTTTTTATTAAAAACTTAATGAAAAAGATTAGCGCATTGCCATCATCATTTTAGCTGGTTGCTCTAAGTATTCTTTCCATAAATTGTTAAAGCGCGCTATCGTGCCGCCATCAATTACACGGTGATCACCTGACCAACTTACTTGCATAATTGCACGTGAAACTACCTGCCCATGCTGATCAAAGCGTGGAAGGTGCTGTAATTTACCAAGTGCCACAATCGCGACTTCTGGCTTATTTATGATTGGCGTTGCAATAGTGCCGCCAATTGCACCAATGTTAGAAATGCTAATAGTGCCACCTTTTAAATCATCAGGTGCAACTCGCCCTTCGCGAGCAGAATCAGTAAGCTGAGTTAAACTGTTAGCAACCTCTACAATGCTTTTAGTTTGACAAGCTTTAATATTAGGCACTAATAAACCCACTTTAGAATCTACCGCAACTCCAATGTTATGATCGTCATAGTAAGTAATTTCGCTACAATCATCATTTACTTTTGAGTTAAGTACTGGAAATTGACTCATAGCCAACGATAACGCCTTAATAAAGAATGGCATCATAGTTAACTTAACGCCCTGAGCTTTATATTGCTCTTTCAGATCAGTTCTAAGTGCAATTAAATCAGTTAAGTCAATTTCATCACTGTAGGTAAAATGTGGAATAGTAGAAACCGACGCTACCATTTGTTTTGCCATGGCCGCTTTAATACCTTTAATCGCTTCTGTTCGCGTTCCACCTGTGCTCGCTGTATGTTCAGTACTGCTTGGTTTTTTACTCTCAGTAGTCTGTGGTTTGTTAAGCTCAGAAGTATCCATACCAGATGGCACTTCATTTTTTATAAACGCTTCAATATCTTGTTTATAAATACGACCATTTTTACCACTGCCTGGTACGCAAGTTAAATCTACATCAAGCTCTCGCGCTTTACGTCTAACCGCAGGTGAGGCAACTGCTTTTTCGTTAACAATCGCAGTTTGTGGTTGTGTTTGTTTAACCGGTGCATCGGTAGTTGCATTGCTTTGTGCTTTTACGACCGCTTGATTAACATCAACATCTTCTTTTGCAACTTGACCTGCTATGGTCATTTGAAACAACGGGCTGTGTACTTTGGCAATTTCACCTTTTTGATAATATAGCTTTTGTACAGTACCGGTATATTTAGCCGGTATCTGTACCAACGCTTTATCAGTCATTACATCACAAACAGCTTGGTCTTCTTCAATCTCATCGCCTTCTGCTACTAACCACTCTACAATTTCACACTCAACAATACCTTCACCAATATCGGGTAAGATAAAATCTTCTAAGTGTTCACGAGTAGATGTTGGTGCCGATGATGTTTCAGTCTTTTCGCTGGGTGCTTCCCCGGCAACATCCATTGCAAATAATGGCGCATGCACTTTAGCAATATCGCCTTTTTTGCAATGCAGCTTAGTGATCACCCCATCGTGTACCGCAGGAATTTGCACTAAGGCTTTATCTGTCATCACATCACAAATAGGCTGATCTTCTTTTACTGTATCACCTTCTTGTACCAGCCATTCGACTACTTCGCATTCAACAATGCCTTCACCAATGTCGGGTAATATAAAATCTTTAGCCATGGAAACCCCTAAAAGTTCACTGATTGTTTAATTGCGGCCATTACTTTCAATGCATCTGGAACATATTCTTTTTCAAGCGCCAGCGGGTATGGTGTATCTAAACCACAGACACGTAAAATAGGTGACTCTAAATGCAAGAAACACTCTTGAGCGATGGTTGCCGCAATTTCGGCGCCAAAACCATTAGTAATAGGTGCTTCATGACTAACAATAAGCCGACCCGTTTTTGTCACTGATTTAGCAATCGTTTCAACGTCCCACGGTAAAATACTGCGAAGGTCAATCACCTCACAGCTAATACCTTGCTCGCTGGCTTGTTTAGCGGCTGCTTCTACGATTTCCATTTGTGCGCCCCACGCCAATAAAGTAACGTCAGTGCCCTCTTGAACTACCTCAGCTTTACCTAGTTCAATGCTGTAATCTTCTTCTGGCACTTCACCCGTAGATGCACGATATAAACGTTTTGGCTCAAAAAATAGCACTGGGTTATCGTCTTTAATACATGCGCGAAGTAAGCCTTTAGCTTGATAAGGGTTACGTGGCACGACAATTTTTAACCCTGGTGTATGGGCAAAATACGCTTCTGGCGATTGCGAGTGATACAAACCACCAGCAATACCGCCGCCGTAAGGTGTGCGTATTGTTAGATTACCCACGTTGAATTCATTACCACTACGGTAACGAAACTTAGCCGATTCATTCACTATTTGGTCAAACGCAGGAAAGATGTAATCAGCAAATTGAATCTCAGCAAGCGCTGGTGCACCAAATGCGGCCAAGCCATTAGCAAAACCTAAAATGCCTTGCTCTGTAAGCGGCGTGTTGAACACTCGGTGCTTACCGTATTTTTCTTGTAAGCCTGATGTTGCTCTAAAAACACCGCCAAAATAACCCACGTCTTCACCAAAAATACACGCTTGAGGGTGCTCATTCATAGTGATTTCTAAAGCAGAATTAATTGCATGTAGCATGTTCATTTTAGCCATTACTTAATTCTCCCTGCTGTTGTTGGGTAGGCATCAGGATGGGCTTTTATATGTGTTTTAAGCTCATCATATTGGCGTTGTAAAGATGGAATTGGTGTATCGTACACATCAGAAATCAGCTCTTCTAAGGCTGGTTTATCAATTACTTCAGCGCGTTTAAGTGCCGCCAAAATATCATCACGAATTGTTTCTTTCGCTTTTATATCTTCTGCGTCATCTAACCAGTTTTGTTTTACTAGCCATTTTCTAAAGCGCTCAATTGGGCACGCCTTATAGTTTGCTTCTTCATCTTTTGAACGGTAGCCACTAGGATCATCTGACGTTGAGTGCGCCCCTAAACGATAAGCTATCGATTCAATCAGTACAGGTTCACCTTGAGTTGCTGCAATTTCTCGGGCTTTTTTAGTTGCTGCATAAACAGCGAGTGCATCGCTGCCATCAACACGTATGGTTTTAATACCATACCCTACGCCACGCGATGCAATACCATCACCTTTAAATTGTTCATCAGCTGGGGTAGAAATAGCATAACCATTATTACGTGCAAAAAAGATAACCGGTGCCTTGTGCACTGCAGCCATGTTAAGACCTGCGTGAAAATCACCTTCTGAAGCGGCACCTTCACCAAAATAACAAATGGTGACGTTATCAATAGTGCTTGCTAGTTCACCTGTTTTAGCATCGATATGTTTTACTTTTTGACCGTATGCGTAACCGGTGGCCTGTGGAATTTGAGTTCCTAATGGCGATGAAATTGTCATGTAGTTAAGTGCTTTAGAACCATAATGGATCGGCATTTGACGGCCTTTACCAAGATCTAATTCGTTAGAAAACATCTGATTCATAAATTGGTCAAGCGTAAAACCACGGTAATGCAACGCCGCTTGCTCACGGTATTGCGCCATAATCATATCATCTTGATCAAGGGCTGCCGCAGAGGCTGTTACGGCAGCCTCTTCACCTAAACACTGCATGTAAAAGCTAACACGGCCTTGGCGTTGAGCACCCTGCATACGTTCATCCAATAAACGAATAAAACGCATGGTTTCGTATAATTTAATAGCGGTTTGTTTAGAAATGTCAGGTGCAGGAGCACTAGGATGAATGTCGCCGTCCTCAGTTAAAATACTAAGGGTTGGAATATTAAGCGCGTGGCCGTCGATGAACTCAAGCTCATGGTTAATATTCAGCGATACGTTATTGGGATTACTCATAACCTACCTTCTCTTGTTGTCGGTATCACAGTGCCCCTTTAAATTATTATTATGGGTGATTGTTGCTGAATAAACTTTGCAACATCTGCACTGTATTTAATTAAAGCTGCCAATACTTTACGTTAACGTAAAGTGTTATTCAACAAAACTGTGACCAAACAAAAGTAAATATTGAGCAAAAAACTGGCAAGTTAACTATACATAAAATTAACCACTTATTAATCAGTTGGTTAAACTTTAATAACAAGTGGTCTGATGTGTTGAATTAACTAAAGCGGCTGTCTACTTGCATAGGAACAACCGTTAATAGTGCACGTTGTCCAATAGCAACTTGTGCGTTAGGAAAAATAATCGCTTCCCCTTCTACGTCCGCATAAATTGCATTATCGCCATCAGTTGCTAAAAGCTCACCCTTTGCAAAGCCTGTAAAGTTCTCGGCATCATCAGAAAACGGAAAGCTAAAGTTTTGTTCTGTTCGGTTAATTGTGCGATGAACAGAAAACAACTCAAAGTCATTTGCATTAAATTTAGGGTATTCCACTTCTTTTTGACTAATTAATGCAGTTAATGTTTGCTTGGTTTTTGCAAAGCGTGACATGTCGTTTTCACCAAAGGGTTTTACTTGCCCAAGCTCAACGGTAAACGAATCAGCCCCATGCACAAACGATGAATAGTAGCTAAACGTGGTAGCAGGTGATTTCATCATTAATACCGTATTCACACCACAACTTAATAAAAATTGCAGTTGCGACTTTTTCCACGGCTTACCATGTAAAAATGGGTAAACAGCAAACTTTTCATTTTTAGAACCACGAATAGCGGTATGTAAATCATAATGACAGCGATACGTGTCCTGCTCTGAGCGTGCATAAAAATCGCTAACGTAATGTTCAAGTTTTGCAGCACGAACACGTTCGTCGTTCATCGCAATGCCATCAACTGTGTGGTGCCCATTAAATAAGCGATTTAAGTTCTCTTCTACAAAGCGTTTACCAATATTAATTGACTGAGGGTTACCAAAAATAAATAAAACCCGTTGTTGTAATTCAAGTTGCCCACTAATAATGTGTTTAATCAGTTCATCGCAAATTTCAATGGGGGCTGTTTCATTGCCATGAATGGCACTTGAAAGCACCACATTCTTTGACGTTATACAATCAGGTTCAAACTCAATCACACCGGTATCATGCACAGTTACTTGCGTATTATTATTAAGGGTAAATTGGCCTGCATCCAAATGCCATTCATGGTTTCGAGAAAGCGTTAAAAAATCACCATCTTGTTTTAATTGATTAATATATTCTGAAGTGGCTGACATCACTATAAGAGCCCTTTTTGTTTTATAAATTGTAGATACAAAAACGGCTGAATAAATCAGCCGTTTTTAATTTTAATAGCAGATTAGCTAATTACTGAATCAACCAGTTTTTTAGCTTCTTTTTCTAATAAGGCTAAGTGCTCTTCGCCTTTAAATGATTCTAGATATATTTTATATATATCTTCAGTACCTGAAGGACGCGCTGCAAACCAGCCGCTTTCAGTTACTACTTTTAAACCACCAATTGCCGCATTATTACCTGGCGCATGAGTAAGTTTTTGTAAAATGGCTTCACCCGCTAAGGTATCTGCTTTTACGTCA
The DNA here is from genome assembly GCF_000241165.1 of Pseudoalteromonas sp. BSi20439. Taxonomy (NCBI): domain Bacteria; kingdom Pseudomonadati; phylum Pseudomonadota; class Gammaproteobacteria; order Alteromonadales; family Pseudoalteromonadaceae; genus Pseudoalteromonas; species Pseudoalteromonas sp. BSi20439. Next base: position 5,034 of record NZ_BADW01000114.1, on the reverse strand, counting down.
TTAGCACTGAGCGCTTTTAATCGTGACTTTTGCTCATGCGTTGCCGGCGCATCTAAACGTTTATAAAGTGGCGCACCAAACTCTTGCTCTCGTTCTTTATATAACGCAGACGGAGTTTTACCTGTAACTGCAAGAATTTCAGCGGCAAGTAGTCCCATGATAAAGCCATCTTTATCTGTACACCAAACCGTGCCATCAAAACGTAAAAAAGCAGCACCAGCACTTTCTTCACCACCAAAAGCCAATTTACCTTTATTTAACCCCTCAACAAACCATTTAAAACCAACCGGCACTTCTTTAACTTTACGGTTATTACGCTCAGTGACTTTATCAATCATTGAGCTAGAAACGAGGGTTTTACCAATTTCAACACTGGCATCCCAGTCACGATGTATTAGTAAATAATCAATGGCTACCGCTAAAAAATGATTTGGATTCATTAATCCGTCTGGTGTTACTATGCCATGGCGGTCATAATCAGGGTCATTACCTATCGATAAATCAAAATCATCTTTAAGGGCAATTAAATTCGCCATTGAATAAGGCGATGAGCAATCCATACGAATTTTGCCATCTTTATCAAGTGGCATAAATGCAAAACGCGGATCAACACTGTCATTCACAACGGTTAAATCTAGTTTATATTTTTTAGCAATCACTGGCCAAAAGTTAATGCCTGAACCACCTAATGGATCAATACCAATTTTAATGCCTGCATCACTAATCGCTTTTAAGTTAACAATGTTTTCAAGATCATTGATGTAAGGTGTCATTAAATCTTCATAGCGGATAAAACCAGAACGCGACGCTTTAGCAAACGGAAACAGTTCTACTTCAACTAAGTCTTCTAGTAAAAGCTGATTGGCTCTATCTTCAATCCATTTTGTTACATCTGTATCTGCAGGGCCGCCATTAGGTGGGTTATATTTGAACCCGCCATCTTCAGGAGGATTATGAGACGGAGTAACAACAATACCATCGGCTAATTCATTTGGGTGATTTTTATTATAACTAACAATAGCGTGGCTAATTACCGGCGTTGGTGTGAAGTCGCCATTTTCTTGGGTGATCACTTGCACTTCGTTAGCAACCAGCACTTCTATCGCTGAGTTAAAGGCGGCTTCGCTTAACGCGTGGGTGTCTTTACCTAAAAATAATGGACCAAATATATCGTTTTGCTTTCTGTAATCACAAATAGCTTGGGTAATTGATAATATATGTGACTCATTAAATTTCACATCATACGCACAACCACGGTGCCCTGAGGTTCCAAAGGCAACACAATGTTCTGGGTTTTGCTCTAGATCAGGCTCATTTAAATAATACGCAGACACTAGCTTTGGTACATTCACTAAAACCGATTGTGGTGCAGTTTTGCCTGCGCCGGAATGAATTGCCATGGTATTTCCTTAAAGATAATCACGAATTTTTTCAGCTTGCTCATTGCTATAGCCTAAGCTAAGTGCAACTTCATGCAGCATCATTTTTTTACGTGTAGTATTCGAATTGGTCATCACCCAATATTCACTGTCGGTGATGTTTTTAGGGTTCATACTACTGCCGCTATTGACTAAGTCTTCTTTACTGGTCGCAAAATAAACACGATCGCGGCCTTTTATATCAAGCACTGCTGAAAAGTCAGTTTTGTGCGTTCGGTAAAATGCACTTAATATAAATAAGAAACGACCAACAACACCTTTTTGCATTGCCAGTTCTTCTTTATTTAAAATATTAAATACGTTTGCATTCTTTTTATTTACTGGCGGTTTCGCCACAGAGACTGGCTGTTCAACGACAGCTACTTGTTGTTCTTCAGATGAATTAGACACACTAACGGTTTCATTTTTATGATCAGTGTCTGATTTTGTGGTGTGAATTTTTTCGCCGCTGAGATTTAATAAACGACGTAAAATAGTCGATGCACTTTCACCAATACTCTGGGTATTGCTAGCAATGTACTGATATAACTCGTCGTCTATGTCGATTTGTTTCATGTTCTTCCTGTCATTACGGGTCACATTTTTCTTTCGATATGATTATACCCAAATCACCTCAAGATGCGAGTTTCAGTTGGAATTAAAAGCGATTTAGGCAAGGCATTGATTACAAACAATTGTCATTCTATTGCTAAAATCAATAACGCAGTATAAATCGCTTTTAAACCAACCCTCTGGGCGTTTCACAGGAACTTACTCTCATCGTTGTTAATTTTTAAAAGGGATTGCCATTGTTGCAAACTAACGCCTTGATATTAAGCCCCGGTGAAACGCTGAATTCTGTATCTTGTGATGGTTTGGGTATATACCCAATCCAGTTAGAAATGCGAGTTACAACCCACGCTACCCTAAACATATAATTAATAATGACCAAATAATCAGGGAGCTAGCTATCTTTGCATCCAGCGTTTAAATAATATCTGTATTTTTTGCTTTTTAAGTTAATGCTCGGCAAACTATGCGCAAAATTATGGGAGATGTTTATGCAATTAAATTACAAACAAATTGGTCAAGGTTCTGATGTTGTTTTGATCCATGGACTGTTTGGCTCTTTAGAAAATCTTAATGTGATTGCAAAGCCATTAAGTGAACACTTTCGCGTAACCAATGTCGATTTACGAAACCATGGTCTTTCCCCGCACAGTTATGAAATGGATTACTTAGCCATGGCCAATGACATTATGGAATTAATGGCGAAATTGAAAATACAAAAAGCCCATCTTGTAGGGCATTCCATGGGCGGTAAAGTGGCTATGCAAGTTGCATTAACCCATAGCGAATTGGTCGATAAATTAGTGGTACTTGATATCGCCCCAGTTAGCTACCCGGCTCGTCATACCCAAATCATTGAGGCATTAAATGCAGTAAAAAATGCCGATATTAGTGATAGAAAGCAAGCTGATTTAATAATGCAACCGTATATAGAAGAGTTAGGTGTACGTCAATTTTTACTAAAGAGTTTATATAAAAATGATGCAGGGAAATTTGTATGGCGATTCAATTTATCAGTGCTTGATAATAAATATTCAACAATTACCGACAACATTAATGCAAATAATTCTTGTTTATGCGAAACTCTGTTTATTAAAGGTAATGACTCTGACTACATATTAGCTGAGCACCGTGAAGCAATTAATTCGCTGTTTAAAAATGTAAGTGCAAAAATCATCCATGGTGCGGGTCATTGGTTGCATGCCCAAAAACCACAGGCTGTAAACAAAGCAATCAATGATTTTTTAACTGCAGTTTAATGTTATTTTTGTGGCGTGTTTTTGATTTATCACACTAAATAATTAAAGATTTATGTGCTATAGTACGCGCCGTTTAATTTAAAGGTTATACGTCGATGGTCAGTCAGTTTATTAACGAATTTGATACCTTAGGGTTGTATTTTGGCTTAGCAGGTATTTTTATTTTTATCGGCTTGGCAATAAAAGACGTACTGAAAAGCGGCAATGTGCCTAAATTTGGTCGTTATATTGTGTGGCTGGTACTTTTTTTAGGTTGCTCTGGCTTTATTGCCAAAGGACTTATTCAGGTATTTTGGCAAGGTGCGGGTGTAGGTTAAGCATGGCCAAGTCAGAAACAGATAGAACAACGCTTGATTTATTTGAATACGAGAAACGTCCAGGTAGACCAAAAACCAATCCCCTTCCACGGGATATGCAGTTAAAGGTCAATAAACGTAATCAAATAAAAAGAGATAAAGCACGTGGTTTAAAGCGTGTTGAATTTAAAGTTTCGTCACAGTTGTATCAGGCTTTGAGTGATATGGCAGATGCACAAAATATTAGCCGTAGTGCGTTGATCGAAACAATTTTACAAGAAAGATTGGCTATTGATAGATAAAAGGTTTAAATCCATGGCAAGTGTAGGCATTTTTTTCGGAAGTGACACAGGTAACACAGAACACGTAGCAAAAATGATCCAAAAAGAATTGGGTAAAAAGCTCGTTGCTGTGCATGACATTGCAAAAAGCTCTAAAGAAGAGATTGCTGAATTTGATCTGATCTTATTCGGTATTCCAACTTGGTACTATGGCGAAGCGCAGTGTGATTGGGATGACTTTTTTCCTGAGCTTGAAGAAGTAAGCTTTGAAGGTAAGCTAGTAGCTATTTTTGGCTGTGGCGACCAAGAAGACTATGCAGAATACTTCTTAGACGCTATGGGTATGATCAACGATATCGTAACAGAGCGTGGTGCTATTGTTGTTGGACATTGGCCAACAGACAGCTATGATTTTGAAGCATCAAAAGGTATGGCTGATGACAAGCACTTTGTAGGCTTAGGTATTGATGAAGACCGTCAGCCGGAACTAACAGAGCAACGCGTTAAACAATGGTGTGCTCAAGTATATGATGAAATGTGCTTAAGTGAGTTAGCAGATTAATCCCCCCTTTTTTATGCTAACTGTTTAAAATATTATCAAACAGTTAGCATTTTCCGCGTTAATATTGATATAGATCAATTGTTCTTTGCACTTCCTGCTAAGGCACGTTATCCTAACTGTTATTGTGACGAGTACATCTTGCAAGATGTCTAGTATAACTAAATAAAATTGAGACAGATTTAATGACTGATCATAACTTGGAACTTAAAAAAGCCGGGCTAAAGGTAACTTTACCGCGTATTAAAATTTTAGAGATTCTTCAATCTCCAGATAATCAACACATAAGCGCTGAAGATGTTTACAAGGTTTTATTAGATCTAGGCGAAGAAATTGGTCTTGCGACTGTTTACCGTGTTTTAAACCAATTTGATGATGCGGGTATTGTTAGCCGTCATCATTTTGAAGGTGGTAAGTCTGTATTTGAACTTTCTGGTAGTACTCACCATGACCATTTAGTATGTTTAAAATGTGGCAAAGTTGTTGAGTTTGAAGATGACTTAATTGAACGTCGTCAACTCGAGATTGCTGATGAAAACGGTATTAAGTTAACTAACCACTCTCTTTACCTGTACGGCGAGTGTGAAGATAAAGACGCATGTAAGGCGTTTGCACAAAACAATAGTTAATATTATTAATTGCATAAAAAAC
>NZ_BADW01000115.1:0-36896 GCF_000241165.1 Pseudoalteromonas sp. BSi20439 | reverse complement strand
ACTGCCCTATGGCAAATGCTTGGCGGTCGTGTTGCCATTGCTGACTAATACTCAACCGTGTCCAATTTTTATGGCCATTTTTATAATCTGTATAGTTATAAGCCAATTCTGGGATTAACTGTAATTGACCAAATTTCAATGGGTGGCTTATTGCAGCAAAGCCACCTCGGGCGTCAATATCGACGTTTAAGCTAGGTTGATATTGATATGATGTATCCAAATTATAATCAAATAGCGCAAGCTTAAACTTTGTATTCAGCGCATTGTATTTTGCTTGTACAAACCCTCCATGTAATGCACCGTCATGCAAATCAATATTATAACCCGCTTGTAAATCAAGTTGCTTTAATAGGTCGCTGCTTTTTATACCTACGCTTAGCAAACTGGTTGACGCTGAATAATACTGTGATCCCAAGGCAAACGTCGCTTGCTGATCAAGTACTGCGTAATCGCTTTGCTCTGCTATCTCATCGGTATATATTTTTGCCGGTGGCAGAGTGTGCTTATTTACCATCAACAATGGAGCTTCACTGGTTACAGCGAGATCCGTCACGGCTGCGCGATTTTTTGCTATTGTTAGCGTTTTCACATCAGGGCCATCGGCATTAATAGAGAAATAAAGTAGTGAGCCATCTTCTGTTTCAATCGGATATGCGAGCGCTTCTTGCCCGTTAGTTAAGCGGGTGAGGGTGTTATTTTTTATATGATAATTATAAATATCAGTGGCATTATTTAGACCAGCTACAAAATAGATAGACTCCCCATTTTGACTAAAACTCGGCTGGCTTAAATATTGATACCCATTAGGCATTGGGACTGACTGCCTAGTATCAGCGCCCAACTCTTGTATATACAACTGCCAATTTTCGTTTAATGACGCTGATAAATAAGCTAATTCTGTTTCATCGGGGCTTAGGGTCGGGTAATCATACGTCGTTTTTAAGCTCTTGGTAAAAAGTGGCGTGATTGTTTGTGTATTAAGATCGACTTTTACTAATTCAGAATACCCAGCTCTTATTTGCTCACCGTAAAGTGTTTCACCATCGCGGGTAACACTAAAACGACGAATACCAGCCAGTTCAGTGAGTTGTTCGACGTTACCAGTATCTATGTTATAGCTAAAAATGTCAGACACTTTGTTATAAGTCCCCGACTCCTCACTACTGTAGGCATTAAAATAAAGAGTGTTATTGCCTACCCACTGCGGATTGGCAATACCTGCGCGATTTATTTGATTTAATATTTTTTTTTGCTCGCGCTTAAATACACTTGGCGCAGTATCAGGAATATCTTTAGCATCATCTTCAAGTAATTGCTTTTGTGCTTTAGTAAATTGCTGTTGCGCTTTAGTGTTGTCTTCAGTGCTATAAATTATGAGCTTGGTATTACTTTTTTTATCACGCTCCACTATGGCAATTTTGCTGCCATCATCTGAAAGAGCTGGGTTGCTAGCGTATAAATCAAGCTTTAACCAAAGCTTGCTATTAAGTGGTGACTCGGTTTGCTCTTGTTGCATTGCTTTATAAGTGTACTCAGCAATAAATCGACGATATAGCTTGGCAGCGCTATGCCCAAATACACCAGAAAATGCGTCGTTAAAATCTCGAGACTTAACCGCCCGCATACGAACCCATACATTATCGACCAGCTGCTCTGAGTAATTTTGCTCTAGCCAGTATAAAAAACGACTTCCCATTAAATACGCCATGGAGCCCGCCATAAAGCCTTCATCACTATTTAGTTGCCCATAGGTCGGAAGCGCTCCTTGCTGAGCAAACTCCCTGAGTATTGCCTCAGAATAGTTATCAAAGAGCCGCCCTCGGCCTGTCATTTTAGACTCAATTAAGGTGGCGTATCCTTCAGCTACCCAGCGCGGTGTATCGCCATAGGTTAAATCGTAAAGATCCCATACCCCTCTCATTTTTTGTTGCCACTCACTGCGGGTTGGCTGCGCTAAATGCACTAAGTGAATGTACTCATGCAATACTAGTAATTGCTGCCAGCCCGATGAGTTTGAGATTACCGTATCCGACTGCGGTGGCGTAGTAAAAAGCGCCATAACAGGATTGTTAGAGGTTGGTAAGGCAAAGCCATTCGCTGCATTTAGAGGGTCAAACACCACCACATCGACGATTTTATCAAGCGCACGGTTTTGTTGCTCAAGCACTTTAGTGCGAACAATTTCCAGCTCCACAGCAGTCGATTTAGCAAAATCAGTATGCTCACTACTAAAGTGAACATTAAAATGCTCGGTATGAATGGTTTGCCAATCAGCAGCAAAGCTAGGTGCAGCCAATAATAAGGCTGATGCAATGAGTGACTTTTTCACAATAATCCCTTAAATAGTACATTTGATAATGCTTAGAGTATTATCAAATGGAAAAAACGGGCAGTAAAAAAGTGTAATAAAGCATGTGCAAATGTGTATTTACACCCGCTTTATTATTTAATCTGAGTTTTGAACAAAGGAAGTTACATCCAACTGCGAGGGTCTGACTCAGCCTGCATAAGTGTAAAATCTATAATGAAGTCAGCATCTTGCTGTTTTAAATAAGGGACATACGCACCGCCTGCAGCAAGTTGTATATACAGGCTTTTTAAGCCAGAACGACGCATAAAAAAGGTGCTCACACTGCGAGCGCTTTGTGCTTTGTAGAGCTCAAATACCCGATAATGCACGCCAATCATGCCTTTGCGTACCACCAAATAAAAACGCCCATCTTGTTGATGAAGGTAATACCCATAACGTTTATAAGATAAAAACACTAACGCGGCTAGTACCAAGAATAATGCTAATGCAATTAATATATTAAGTTGCATAAAGCTAATAAAAAAACCAGAAGCAACGCTCGGTAGCAAAGCATAAAACACCGTGTTTTTATATAACAACGCCCTTTCTACCGCATTGAATGCCAGCTTTTTACTGTCAAACCACGGATAAATCCACTGACACACATTATCAACTTGCTCCTGCGTGAGCACAGGCAGCACTAAGGTTTGTTTATTCTTTTTCGCCATGCTTGCAGCACCGCCGCTACTGGCTTGCAAACACTCCACAGTAAAGCGTTTTAATAGCCTAGCAACTAGGTTTTGCTTAATAACGATTGACTGTACTTTGTCTAAACTAATTGATAGTTGATGACGCTCTAACAGCCCTGCAATACGTTTGAATTTATTATTTTTAAAGTAAAGCTGATAGTTATAAAAACGAATGAGCGACATAGTCACCGATAAAAACACCGCAATAAATACCAACATAATAATTAAAGTAATAACCGCAAATACCGCTGCATTAGCCATCATACCGAGCTCTTGCTGATAAAAACCCTCTATTTTTGTTATGAACTGCTGCTCTAAAAAGTCGATGGCCACATTCATAAAAGGGGCAATAGCCGCAAGTGCTAAAATGGCCATATTCGACATTAAACCAAATTTAGCAATTTCTTTATTGGTGATAACTAAACTATTTTCGCTCTGCTCTTCAATATGAGATTGCGCTGTATCAGCGAGCTCTACTGATGGTTGCTGCTGCGCTTTATAGTCAAACACTCGTTTACGCATTTGTTGCGCGTAATCTTTAGTTACCCCTGGCAAAACAGCTTCTTGAGCCACACTGCCTGCCGCATCAAAAATACAATTAACTAACCCTATGGGGGTGAAGTAAAATGGCTCCGCTATATTTACGTTTTGCACTCGAGAAAATTTTAAGGTAAGTCGCTCTTTTTTAAATACGCCTTTATTAAGTAAAATTTCATGCTCGTCAGTAATACAAAAACGAAAACTACGGTAATACAAAAAACAATAGGCAAACAATGAAGTCAAAGCAACCGCGAGCCCAACTTGCCCCCAAAATAGTTTATTTTCTACTTGGGTAACAAATACCACCAACACGGGCAGTAAATTAAATAAGCCGTCTTTTATGAAGCGCACACTAAAATGCATCACAAAATAAGCCAGCGCCCAGGGCGACACTTTTTGCCAGTTAAGTGAAGGTGACGTTATTTGCGCAGCATCAACACTCACTGGCAGCTACCTCGCTTGCGGTTTCATCGTGGCGATAGCTTTGTACAAACTGACGAATATTTTTGCATTTTTCGTGAGTCAGGCCGCTAATTTGTAAATCGGCACTCATACCGCCGGCGCTATAAAGTCTTAAACTGGCTAAACTAAGCTTTCGCTCTATGGGTCCACGGTGTATTTCAATATGCTGCACACGCGCTAACGGTAAAATTGTCACCTGCTGCCAAATAATGCCTTTTTTAAAAGCAATATCGTGGGTACGCAACGCGCTGCCCTGTAATTTTATGCTAAACACGCTATATAACATACACAGTAAAATTAATAGCGGAACAGCAACCAATAAGTAACCTTGCGCCATAGCAGCAAAATCAGGATTAAAATAGCAAACAGTCGCTAGTACTAAGCAAAAAGGAATGAAGAATAACAACCAATTCAATTGTGCATGCAACAATGCTTTGTCCGCAAGCGGCTCAAACACTATGCTTTTATGTTGCGGTAGGTCGGTTATTTGTTGATTAGTAAACACACTTTGCTCCATTACGCGTATGGTAGGCTTAGCCAAGCCACTTAATTGTTGTTACTAGGGTATGACTTTGTTTTGGCTCAAGCGTAACCGCATCTTCAAGTACATTCGCAGCCTCTAGGCATAACATGCTTTTATAATCATCATCGGCAAAATTTGATAGTCGCTTTGATTTTTCAATCCATGGATTCCATAACACGCACGAGCGCGAGTTTTCTCTGCTAACGCTGATCATCCCTTGAGGAGTTTCAATAGTTTGCACAGCGGCGGCTTGGGTATAAACCATATCGGTTTCACGGGTAAAACCAACCACATCACTTTGCTGATAAGGCCCTTGGCCAAATTCTATGTATTGCGCCCCTTGCAGCCCTGTTACGCGAGTATTATTAATATCATCAGTTGGAAAGTAAGTATGCAGCGCCTGCGTATAACTAAATGGGGTGTTACCTAAATTACAGGTGGTTAAACGCACCTCTAACTGCTCAGATAAAATAAACTCAACCCTTAAAGAAGATTGATGAGGCCAAAAGGTAGAATCTATCTGCTTCATTGGTAATTTAAGACTAACAGTAATCTCGTTCTCGGTTTCATGCACTTCATCGGCTTGCCATACGTGCGTGCGCGCAAAACCATGTGCTGGAAAGTCTTTATTTTCATGTTGACCAAACCAAGGCCAGCAAATAGGAATACCGCCACGAATGCCCTTCCCCTCGCTAAAGGTTTCATCCCCAGACACCCACAATAGTGGCAATTTTCCTTTGGGTGTAAACTCAGTTATTTGCCCACCTTGTAAAAATATCTTCGCCTTACATTGGCGACTATTAATACTAATAAATTCCAAACCGCTATGTGTACGCTCAATACATACTGAGGGTGATAATTGCATTTTATTTCCTTTAACACTGAGACTAATTTTTTAGTACTTAACCTGAGTTCAGGTTACTGTACACAAACAATAATGCATGCTTAAAGCATAAGCTACATAGAATAGTTATTTAAATTGAGTTAGTTACTATATTTTTATGCCACATCAACGGCTCAATTACGACTAAAGTTTTAAACCTGTGGCTTGCGTATCGCTTTTAACTTACGTAAGGTGCGCAGCCTTAGCAAACAGAGTGTTATTAACTTTTAATAAAATAAAGATAATAAATGCCATTTTAATTACTGCTCAAATTAATAAAAACCATTAAAAACTAATAACAGCGGGCTAAAACAACATATATCATTTGAATTCAATTTATTTGATGTGTAACATTTCGTGATTACGGCAACTGATTCGCCTTTCATGAGACAAACAAATGCAAAAATATGACGAGTTACTAGTTTCTTTACGCAAGGTGATCCGTGCGATTGACTTACATTCAAAACAACTTAATAAAACAGCGGGTTTAACTGGACCACAACTGCTTATTATGCAAGAAGTGTCTCAAACTGATGGTATTACCGCCAGTCGTATTGCGCAAAACGTCAATTTAAGTCCGGCAACGGTCACAAATATTCTTGACCGAATAGAAAGCAAGAATTTGGTAACACGCGTTCGTAGTCAAATGGACAAACGCCGGGTCAGCTTATACCTTACTGAACAAGGTAAAGAATTACTCGAAAAAGCGCCTCAGCCCTTGCAAGAACACTTTATCGAAAAATTTTCAGCGCTTGCTGAATGGGAACAGAGCCTACTACTTTCATCAATGCAACGTATTGCCGCAATGATGGATGCAGATAAGCTAGATGCCTCTCCTCTTTTAGAAGTAGGCGCACTGTTTCAAACTTCTACTAAAGAATAAAACGCAGTATAAAAACAATAAACTAAATTAGTCTGCCATTTTCTCCTTTTTCCACACTAAGAGGCGCATCGTTGCGCCTTTATTTTTTAATCACAATCAAAACGGCTATTATGACTAAACTCTCAAAACTAACACTCGCATTAATTTTAAGTGGTGTTGCTAGCAATTCTTATGCATCAAATCTTCAACCTATCCAAAGCCAATTAACGCAGTTAAAGCAACAAGTAGATAAACTTGAAAGCAAACTCGCTGAAAAAAAGTCTCAGCAAGTAGACCAAGTTAGTAAACAGTTGCAAGCTACTTCTACAGACACTGCACAGCAAGAAAAGCAATCATCTGGAATAAAGGTAGGAGGTGCTATTCGCGCTAACTACGGTATAAACTCTTACGATGAAGACAATGAAGATCGCGGCGGTGACTTTGATTTTGATATTTTCCGGTTAAATGTCTCTGGCGAAATTAATGATATTTCAGTCAATGGTGAAATACGCTTTTACGATTATATGACTGTTGTAAAGTACGCTTACTTAGGGTACGAATTTATTGATGGCTGGGAAGCTCAGGCAGGCATAACAGCCGTGCCGTTTGGTAACGGTCCTTATAATTCTCACAGCTACTTTTTTAGCACTAACTACTATGTTGGCCTAGAAGATGATTTTGATTTAGGTGTGGTTGCTAAGCGCAAACTTAAAGACAACTGGACACTTGATTTAGGCTTTTTCAAAAATGATGAACTGGGTGGAGTTGATGGCTCAGCATCAGACAAAAATCATCGTTACTCTTATGATATTGTTGGTAGTCGTCCTGCAGATGAAGGCATCTATGCTGAACCAGCAAAGCAGCTTGGTGAATACAACACCTTTGCTGGTCGCGCTACTTATCAGCTTGAGCATAGTAAAAATATCACCACTGACATCGGGGTATCGTTACTCAGTGGCGGACTTCACGACGGTGAAGACCGCGCTGGTAATTACAGTGCTTGGGCTGTTCACTTAAACAGCAACATTAATAACTGGAATATTCAATTGCAACACGGTGAATATGACTACGACTTAGACGATGGTAATAACCGCTTTGCGGTGGGTGCTTTTGACTATTATGACAGTGTATCGAGCCAAGCCACAATGACCAACTTTAATGTTGCCTATGACTACGCACTAGAATGGGGCCCAGTTACCAACCTGCAGTTTTATAACGACTATGGGATCATCTACAACAAGTCAGATAATAGCGCCAATACTTGGATGAATGTAACCGGTATGAGCATTACTGCTGGCGGATTCTTTAGTTATGTTGATTTCGTACAAGCCCGCAATCAACCCTTTATTGGCGGTACCATTATTGGTGATGGCGATACCGAGCGCCGTTTTAATATTAATTTAGGCTATTACTTTTAATAGGTAGTGCAATCAGGAAATTCTTTTCCTTTGCTAACCCTAAATGGCTTAGTTGATAACATGCAACTAAGCCATTTTCTCTTCATTTTACCTTTTAATTAGCTTACCCTTTTACCGTTTAATTAATTAAAAAAAGAGCTAAAGTGAGCATAAAAAACGTTTTTATTTATTATAAAAATTTCGGCTTTAAATTGCTGGGGCTACTGTGTGTATTACTGGGCATTATTGGTGTTGCCCTACCGGTTATGCCAACCACGCCGTTTTTAATTTTAGCCTTAGCCTGTTTTGCTCGCTCATCCGCGGCACTTGAGTCTTGGCTATTAAACCACCCTCGCTTTGGCACAACATTACAACATTGGCGCGCCCATCAAGTGGTTCCTGTAAAGGCAAAGTATGCTGCGGGTATAGGTATGCTAATAGGCTTTATATTTTTATCATACAACAGCCCTCCAGCTTGGATTATTGCCCTAGTGGCTGTTGTTGAAGTGCTGGTTATGGCTTACTTAATTTCTAAGCCCTCAGCTCCTCCTAAAAAATAAAGTGTAAAGTTTGGTAAATAAATTTGTAACAGCTAATGCAAATCATTATCATCCGTATAAATTAAATAAGTTTGTACCTTTTATGCCCTTTGTTAATAAACGCACTTTATATAGTACAAGTCGTACTCTACATATCTATATTTCCACCGCTTTGTTTTTTTTACTTATTCTATTTTGTGTAAGCGGTATAGTGCTAAACCATGTTGACTGGTTAAAAAACGATAAAAACAATGGCCAAATTACGGTCCAAATCCCCCAAGATCTGCTTACTCAAGCAAATACACAATTAAATAGCCTGCCTGCTATTTATCCACAAATAGAAGCTTACTTAGCCAAACACTATGGGCTGAATAAAGTGAAAAGCATTGAATGGGAAAAGCAAGATTCACTGGTTATGCTCGACTACCCATTACCAGCAGGCTATGCCTATGCAGAGTTTGATTTTATCAGTGGCGAATTGTTACTCGATTATCAAACCGGGGGGTTTTTAAGTGTTATTGGCGATTTACACAAAGGTCGTCATTCAGGAGAAGTATGGAGCTGGGTTATTGATATATCAGCGGTGCTCATGATTCTATTTGCCATCACCGGCATGATTATTTTATTTCAAAACAGAAAAAAACGCTTAGCAGGAATATGGATAACCGTATTAGGAATCGCAACACCATTGGTTATTTATTTATGCTGGGTTCCACAAATTAAAGGAGTGTTTTAATGTTCAAGTTTAAATCTTTAATTAGCACCGTATTGCTGTTAATTGCCGTGTGTTTTCACACTTCGGTGGCAGCGCAATCGCCCCAATTAGAAATCGAATTAACTCTACCTGAGTTAGATGTGCAGCCCTATCATCGCCCTTATGTTGCAGTTTGGCTCGAAACACCAGAGCGAAAACATGTCTCAACTTTAGCGCTTTGGGTACAAAAAGCGGAATGGTTTAAAGACCTACGCCAATGGTGGCGTAAAGCAGGTAAAAGTGATGCAAACTTCGATGGGGTTAGTAGCGCAACCAAACGCGCAGGCATTTATACCATTAATTGGGACGGAAACGATCTTAATGGCAAATCAGTTATCGCAGGAAAATACCTGTTAAATGTTGAAGTTGTTCGTGAAGAAGGCGGGCGTGATTACAGCCGTATTGAGCTTGATTTAACCCAATCAGGAAAAATAACCATTGATGGCAAAAACGAATTTTCAACCAGCTTTGTCACTGTATCCGCTAGGTAGTCCCTACTTATCATTCAAATTTAAAGGAAAAATAATGAACGTTAATTTATTAAAAACAGCACTCATTGGCGCACTGAGTTTATCAGCGCTGGTATCAACAGCTGCAAGTGCACATGGCCGCTGGTTACTACCTTCGCATACCTCGCTATCAGGGGATAAAGCCCATTATGTAATGATTGATGCGAGTATTTCTAACGAAATTTTTGCACCTGATAAAGCATTTCGTCCAAGCACAAAAGGCGCTGAATACGACGATACTCTGCTTATGGCACTTGCCCCAAATGGCGAGCAAGTTACCGATACCATTCGTGCCTACTACCTACAACGCAAAAGCTCTGCTGCAGTAAAACTTCAGCAACAAGGCACCTATCATATTGCGATGACGCAAAAACCTATGTACATGACATTCTACAAAAATGCAGCAGGTGAGCGAAGCCGTGTATTCGCCAAAAAAGCAGATGCCAATCTACCTAAAGACGCCAGCGACATCACTACAATTAAAACCATCTCTACTGTTGATACCTTTGTTAGTCATAATGGTACCTCTAAACCAGCACAATTAGGTCAAGGCTTAGAGCTTAGCGGCCCAACGCATCCAAACGATTTATTTGTTGGCGAGCAAGCGCGCTTTCAGCTAATAAGCGATGGAAAGCCGGTTGGCGAAGGCATTGAAGTCAGCATTTTAAAAGGTGATACACGCTACCGTAACGAACGTGGCGAAATAAAAGTAACGACCGACAAAAACGGCATGTTTAGCACAACGTGGAAAGAGCCAGGCCTATACCTAATCGAAACCTCTCAAAAAGTAACAGTAAACGAAAAAGATGTAGACGCCAGCCGTTATGTATTATTTACCACCCTTGAAGTAGCACCTGAATAAATTTTTAATTCCCTACAGGCCACATTAATCGTTTGGCCTGTAGCTTCTTTATAATTTAAACCCTTTAGCAAAGCTTTAAACCAAGTTAGTCATTTTCGCTGCCTAAATAAGCATAATCCTATATTTTAGCCTCCTTGTCTGTTCCTGTTTCAATCTATTATTCCGATCACTTATTTTTATGAAAATAGTTGAATAACTTAGTCAATTTAGATCTTTGCGATGCACTAGCCGCTTATATATGATGCGCCCTTTTCAAAATCTTCAAGGCACGCTTAATGACTTTTCAGCATTTATCAGCTAATAAAAAATTAGCACTTAGCTTGGCTATTTCCACCGCACTTAGCGCCTCTTTTTCAGCTGCTAATGCGGCTGAGCAAACTAACCAAGTCGAAGAAAATATCGAAGTAATTTCAGTAACAGGCACGCGTCGCAGTTTGCGTAGTATTGCGCAAAGTACTGTGCCTGTAGATATTATTAGCAGTGACGATATGGCAAGTACGGGGCAACTTGAAATTAGCCAAGTGCTCGCTAAACAAGTCCCGAGCTTTAACTACCCAAGTGCCACACTCTCTGATGGCACCGATCATGCTCGCCCAGCGGTTTTAAGAGGCCTTGCACCCGATCACACCTTAGTCCTTATTAACGGTAAGCGTCGCCACTCTGGTGCGTTATTAAACTTAGGGGGCACGGTTGGTCGCGGCTCTACCGCGGTTGATTTAAACATGATCCCAACCTCTGCAATTAAGCGTGTTGAAGTACTGCGCGATGGGGCTGCAGCACAATATGGCTCTGACGCCATTGCGGGAGTAATCAATATTGTTTTAAAAGATGCCACCGAAGGCGGCAGTGTTAGCGTAACTTATGGCCAATACGACAGCCAAATGGCCGGTGTACCGCAACTAAATAGCACTTATGCGGATGATAACGGCAACCTTGCATTTAATTTAGGCGACGATCGTCACGTTAACGACGGTAGTACCCGCACAATTAGCGCAAACTCAGGTTTTTCATTAACAGACAATGGTTTTGTAAATGTATCAATTGAATACCGTGATAACGACTCAACTCAACGCTCTGGTTTTGATCCGCGCGAACAATACAGCCGCCTAGATGATGGCAGCCTAGACCCACGCGAATTTACAATTGATCGCTACAATCACCGTTTTGGTAAAGCAGCGCTGGAAGACTACGCTTTGTTTTACAATATGGGATACGATTTAGAGAATGGCTTTAATGTTTATTCGTTTGGTAGCTATTCAGAGCGTGAAGGTAACTCGGGCGGATTTTACCGTCGTGCAAAAGACAGCCGCAATGTTTTAGAGCTATACCCTAATGGCTTTTTGCCACAAATTGCTACCGACGTAAAAGATTACTCGCTGGCACTTGGTTTACAAGGCGATAGTGGCGACTGGACTTGGGGTGTAAGCACCAACTACGGCCTAAATGACTTTGGTTTAGGGGTTGTAAATAGCCTCAATACTTCTTTAGGTACTAATAGCCAAACTGAGTTTGATAACGGCGCCATGGTTTACGATCAATTTTTAGTTAATTTTGATGCCAATACCAGCGTTGATTTTGGTCTACCCGATGATGTGTTTTTCACTATTGGTGCTGAATACCGCCGTGAAAGCTATAAAATAGAGCAAGGCGAGGAAGCCTCTTATATTACTGCGCTTGATAACAACGGCAACCCAATTGCTGCTGGCGGTGCGCAAGTGCTTCCTGGGTTTGGGCCGCAAAGCGCAACCAATGAAAGTCGTCATAATGTTGCTGTATTTGCTGAATTTGATACTTACTTAACTGATAAATGGAATGTTGTTTTAGCCAGTCGCTATGAAGATTACAGCGATTTTGGTAACACATTTACTTCAAAATTAGCCATGCGTTACAGTATTAACGACAACCTATCATTACGTGGTGCTGCCAGTACTGGGTTTCGTGCGCCGTCACTTGCACAAAGCTCGTACCGTCAAATATCGACTATTCTCGAAAATAACCAGCCTTTTGAAGTTGGTCTATTCCCAAGCTCTGCTCCTGCAGCTCAAGCGTTAGGTGCAAAACAGCTCGATGCAGAAGACTCAGTTAACGTTACCGCTGGATTTGTTTACACTCAAGGTGGCTTTAGCTTAACGGTTGATGCGTACCGCATTGATATTGATGACCGGATTGTACTCTCTGAAAACTTAAGCGGTAACGCTGTGCAGCAAATTCTAGCGAATGCTGGCGAGCTAAATACCGAAAGTGTTCGTTACTTTACCAACGCCATCAATTCGCGCACACAAGGTGTTGATATTGTGGCAACGTACACACTTGATTTAAATACATTGGGTGATGTGCGCTTAAATGCGGCGGCAAACATTAACGATACCGAAGTGACTCATGTAGATGCAAACCCGAGCGAGCTAAATTCTTTAGGCGATGACTACGTGGTATTTGCCCGTCGTGAAGTAGGCCGTTTTGAGCAAGGCACACCCGATAACAAACTAAACCTATCGGCTGTTTGGAGCTTTAACCAATGGCAAACAACCTTGCGTGCAACTCGCTATGGGGAAGTGGCAGATATTTCAACCACCAGCGAGGGTGATGAATATTTAGATGCTAAATGGATTGCTGATTTAGAAGTCGCTTATCGTCCTAACGAAGCGTGGAAGTTTGCAGTAGGTGCGAATAACCTATTTGATCAGTACCCTCAAGCAACGGTAGATAATATTGGCTACTCTAACTTTGGCCAAATATTTCCGTACACGCCTTACACACCCTACAGTTTAGATGGGCGCTTTTTATACGGTAACATTACTTACAATTTTTAAGTAAAACGCCCATTAACAATAGAGTAATTACAAAAGGATGCAGTGTGCATCCTTTTTATTAACATTTAGTATTTTTAACCATATTTTGGCATTTTAACTTTTTAACTACTGCTGCCATCTCATATAAAACAACAACTTACATTTCGGCCTCAATTTTGCTCTATACTTTGTATATTAACTAAAATAATCAATATCAAAGGACTAAACATGAGCGCATCAACTCTATTCAACTTCACTAAGCCCGTTTCACTAATTAGCGGCATTTTATTACTCAGCGGTTGTGTATTTCACATATCGCCCAGTGTCGCATCAGTTAAACAAACCCAGCAGCTTTCACTACCAAGCAATAACCTTGAGTACATAACGATATTAAGTGGTGCCGGTTCGCTCGATATTCAGGGCTCTAATACTGCAACCAATATTAGCGTTGATGCCATCATTTACACCGCCGACATTGACGATGAATACGAACTCACCCTTGAGAAAAGCGGTACACAAGCAAAACTTGTTGCACAAAATAAAAGTAATAATGGGATTAGCTTTTACAGCGGGCAATCACCAAGTATCAATTTAGTTGTTACCGTACCTAACACCCTAAATTTAGATATTAACGACGGCTCAGGCGATATTATTATTAACGCTATGCAAAGCAATATTGATGTAAAAGATGGCTCTGGCAATATTGATATTAATAGTGCTAAAAACTTAAATATTGACGATGGCTCGGGCAGTATTTACGTAAAAAATGTAGTCGGCGATTTAGCATTAAATGATGGCTCAGGCAGCATTGATATTGATAATGTCAGTGGTAATGTCGCAATTGAAGATGGCTCAGGCGAAATGCAAGTTACTAATGTAACGGGTGCATTAAACGTTGAAGATGGCTCGGGCGGCATAACTATTAAACATATTAATGGCGCAGTGACCATAGACGATAACTCAGGAGATATGCTGATTGAACATATTGGCTCAAGCGTGACTATTGAAGATGGCTCTGGCGATATTCGCGTTAATCATGCTAAAGGGCTAACAATTACAGAAGCAGGCTCTGGCGATGTTAGCATCGATAATATCTCTGGTTCAGTAAAGCTAGACTAATATAACCTGAACTCTGGTTAAGAGATTTACTAACATATTGAATCAAAATAATATTTATGTTTGTCTTCTCTAGCCAGAGATTTTCAGTGAAAACAAGGCGAAATTACGCGTCAATAGCTAGTCTATTGCAAGTAAATTCAACGCAGTTAGCGCTCAAAATAGCTGCTTGAGATAGATTTATTATCCAGAGTTCAAGTTAATATACTAAGCCCTTAATAAAAATGCACTTAGCCTTGGTTTAAGTGCATTTTTTGAAAGCCGTTTTATAACCCGCTAATAGCCAACCAACTCTGCATAACCTTTACCTTTAAAACCACCTTGGGTTTTAATTCGCCCCTCCCAGTAGGGGATGCTCAATTGATTACGTGAATCGGGGTTACGCGCTTCAATTATAATAGGCTCAAACCCTTTAACCTTGAGGTGCCACTTAACTGGATAGGTTTTACTACTTTGCGTTGTTTGGGTTGTAAGCTCAGATGTTTTTAATACCTGCAAAGTCACGTCGTTATTGTCAATAGCGCGTACTTGTCCATCGGACGTAATGTGCGATGCATTGCAGTAATCATAACTTTGTTGGCCATTACGAATACAAAATGCCATCAAGCCACCCTGTTTTTTATCATCGGCCTGAATGCTAAACCAGTCCCAACCATTTTGGGTAGGATCGATTAACGCCGAAGACCACTCTCTGTCTAACCAAGCATCTCCAGTTACTTTAAAAGTTTTACCCGCAAATGTGATGTCGCCTTTGGCTTGTAAAAACGGATAGCTGTAATAGTAAGAGGCATGCCCCTGGTGGGTTTTTTGGCTATAACCTTGCTCGCCATGCTTTACAAGCGGGCTATTAGCCAGCACCAGGTTTGCACTGTAATTTTCCTGCTGTGCCTTTAAGCTAAGCGGTAAAAATGCTGCTTTTTTACTTGCTAGCTGCCAATCATCTAGGCGAGCCTCAAATGGCTGTGCTGTTATATTTACTTGCCCCGAGCGGCCATATTTCTCGAACGCCTGATGCTGGGTATCGGTTTGTATTGCAAAGTGAGCAAAGTAAAGCTGCCCATTCCACCAAGGCGATGGTTCTGTTTGTGTGCTTTGCTCATCAACCGAGAGCCTAAATAAAGTCCATTGCACACCAAAGGTGTCGCCATTATCTGCTTTTAAATTAGCAGTTACGTACCACCATTCAATTCCTTGTTGATGATGCGCCCCATGATCGCGTGGAAAGCTCAGTCCTTGGTTTTTGTTTACAGGTTCACCAAATTGTTGTGCAAACCCGCTATGCATTGGTTTATTTTTATTTACTTGCTCTGCTTCGGGCTGACACGCGCTTAATGCGCCAATAAAAATAAAGGTAACGGCTGCTTTTAGTCTATTCATGTAAGTCCTATAGCTTGGCAACATTATCGGCAACGGCGCTTCGCGTTAATTTTATTAGCGGTAACGCGCTCACAAATAAAGCTAACATAAACATAAGCACCGTAAAGCCCCCTAATTGCAGCCAATTAACGGTCATGGCCATGGTCCAACCAAAGGCAATTGGCATGACGTAAGTTAATAGTACCCATCCAAGGCTAAGCCCCAGTGGTATAGCTAATAACAAGGTGGTTAAAATAATAAGTGCAGCTTGCAGTACTTTTGCTCCCAATAATTGCTGTTGGGTGACACCCAGCGTTTGTAATACCGCCATGGGCTGTAATTGCCCGCGCCCTAAAGTTAAAAAGCTTACCCACATGCCAAATAATGCAATCAGCATAATAAATATATTAAGCGCCTGAGTAACATAAAAAGTTTTACCAAATAACTGTTTTGCAAAACGCTTAAACTGCTGGTTCGCAATAACTTGCTGACTATCTAATTGGTGCTGCTTTTGAATATATTCGGCCATGGCGTCTACGTCGCTATTTGGATTTAGCCAAAGCGATAAACCATACTCAGTGTAATTTAAGCTGCTATTCAATAATGCATTAGTTGTTACAACAACATTTAACCCTTGCTCGCCGTAATCAAAATAGGCAGCACGTACTTGGCACGTTAGTGTATTAATATGCTGTTTTAGGGTTATTACATCACCTACTTTAAGCGAGTACTGCAGCAAGGCGGGTTCGTTCACTAAGCAACCCACCACCCCGTTTTTGTTTTTTTCAAATACTGCAGATGTAGGTGCTTTATTGTTTAACAAAGTAAGGTGTTGGTTGTAGCTGGCCGTTGCACCAAATGCCATAACATCAACAGCAATCCTATTTTTAGGTGTTTTAAGCTCACTGTTAGCTGACCAATATACGCCTACTTTTTCGACCTCTGGGAGTTCACGCAATTTAGCCCCTAACGCTTGAATGTTTTGATCGGGCCTTACGTATAAATCGGCGCTTAGGCGTTTTTCAAGGTGTGTATCTAAGGTGTCACTAAAACTGCCAACCATAATCTGCATACCTACGGCGGCTCCCATAGCCATTAAAATAGCGAGTACCGAGCTGAGTAATGCGGGTAATTGCACTAGGCTATCTGCTTTTAACCAGTGAATAATGGGATTTTGTGTTGGCCATGGCAATTTAAAAACGGCTTTAACTACCGGTGGCGTAATAACAAAAAAGAGGAGTAACACACAAACACACAGCAATAAGGCGCTTATTTTGGTATTTGCCGTTAGCGCTAAGTAACTGGCTGCACAAATAGCTAACGCAAACATTAGCCATTTAATACGCGCTAAAAAAGTACTTAATCGAGCCGATTGACTGGCTAAAAACCCCAACAAAACAACAATATTAAGTGTAAAACCGCTGACAATCATACTGCTATCAAGGCTTACTACAAAGCTTCTATCTAGCTGGTAAAGCCCTCGAAGAGTCGCCGATACATCCATAACTAAGGCATTTGCCAGTGCCGCGCCTAATAATGCACCTAATACTGCAGCAAAAAAACTAAGCACCGTTAATTCAATAACCAGCGCTTTAATTAACACCGACCTTTGACAACCCAGCACCCACATTTGCTGCTGCAAGTGAGCACGCGCATTGTATGCCAGCTTAATTGCATTAAAACTTAAAAACGCACCCACCACATAACCTAACAAAGCCAGCGCTTGTAAATTAAAGAAAAATGCCTCAGAGAGCGCATCAAAAGCTTGCTCTTGCGCAGCTTCAAGCCGTGCTTGCTCGCCTAACAATACCTTTAACTGGGCTGCTTGTTTGTTATTTAAGCCACTTACTTCAAAGTAACTAATTGCCCCATTTGCGCGCAGTAACTTGTCTGCGAGGCTAATATCCACCAGCATGGTCATGCCTAAACCTTGCAATTCGCTTACCGCTAAAGTAACAGTGGCATCGCCCATGTTTATATTAATACGGCTGTTTTTTAAATTTAGCCGCTGCATTAATTTAGGGTCGATATAAACAGTATTTAGTAACTGTTCAAACCCAGAATAACGATTGTTGGTTGTTGATGCTGAGCCGCCGGTATTTTCTGTAAGCCACTGTAATAAATTGACGCCCCTAAGCGCGAGTTTTTGCTGCTTATCGCTTTCAATTATGCCCTCTAAAACCGGTTGAACCTGCGTAAAACCAGCCGCCCTAATACGCGACCACATACTGTTGGGCAAGCTGTTTTCACCTAGCACAGGGCGAACAAAATGCGTCACTGGGTTTGCAATTAGTGCTGTGGTTTGTTGATAGCGTTTACCGGCCTCTAAATTTAAGCCCTGTATTGCAGTAAGTAGCGCCGCGCCCAAACTAAAGCCAATAAAAAACAGTAATAACAGCCCTACATGGCGGTGATAAAACTGCATATACGTTATTAAAATAAGTTTAAGTTCAGCCATTAATTTGGCCATCTTTTAAAAACAATTGCGTAGCAAACTGATCGGCCAATCGCTGACTATGAGTAACCATAATAAGTATTATTTGTTGCTCTTCGCACAGGCTTTTTAATAGCGTAACTATATCGAGTGAGCGAGCGGCATCAAGGTTACCCGTAGGTTCATCAGCCAATAACAGCTTGGGCTTATTTAATAGCGCACGGCCTATGCCTACCCGTTGCTGCTCACCACCTGAGAGTTGTTCAGGCATTGCTGTAAGCTTGCCTTCTAAACCCAGTTTTTTAGCCATCGTATTTACTTCATCGTCGCTAGGCGATAACCCATTAAGCCTTGCTTGAAAACACATATTGTCTTTCACATTTAACGGGCTGAGTAATTGGTAATGCTGAAAAATAATACCTATTTTACGCCGATAAAGCGCAAGTTCATTGGCACTCAATTCACTAATTTTTTGTTTATTAACCGTAATAGTTCCTGCATCTGGAGACAGTAAACCGGCTAATAAATTTAATAATGTTGTTTTACCCGAGCCACTATCACCTAGTAAGGCAATGTGCGCTGCAGGCAAAATAGTTAACGCTAAGTCATTAATTATTTGTCGTTTCAAGCCACCATCTTGGCGTGTAAAAAACACATTATTTAGCGAAATCATAAAGAAAAGGTCATTCCTGCAACAAAAAATACGGTCTGTTATATAAACGATACCATATCAGTAAAAAGCTCAAATAAGCGTTCTTTTTGTGGCCGCTACCAGTAAAGTTAATTTTACTTGTAAGCTAAAGCACTTTTTACTTTCGTAACTCATTGTATTTTATACGCACCTAAGCCATGCTATTTATCTCAACGTTAATAAGGTAAGCATGTGTTAGAAATAGCGTTAATTTACTTAGCTGCCGCCATTGTTGCAGTTCCTATAGCAAAACGACTTGGGCTTGGCTCTGTGCTGGGTTATTTAATTGCTGGCATTTTGATAGGCCCTTATGCATTAGGTGTCGTAGGTGACCAAACTGATGTAATGCACTTTGCTGAATTTGGCGTTGTGATGATGTTATTTTTAGTTGGCCTTGAACTGCAACCTTCGCGTTTGTGGACTCTGCGCCACTCAATTTTAGGGCTTGGCGGATTGCAGGTAGTATTAAGTGCAGCGGCTATTTTTGCCTTTTGTTATTGGTTTTTTGCCATGCATTGGCAAACAGCACTGGCTATAGGCTTAATGCTCGCACTGTCTTCAACTGCTATTGTGCTGCAAAGCTTAGAAGAAAAAGGCTGGTTAAAACAAGAAGCTGGGCAAAATGCATTTTCGGTTTTATTATTTCAAGATATTGCGATTATTCCTATTTTAGCGCTGCTCCCTTTACTGGCTTTTGCACCACAAGGTAACTCAAAAGACATTAGCGACTCCATCATTGCAGGCTGGCCTATTTGGCAGCAAGTTGGGGTTTCTGTTGCTGTTATTGCCACTATCATTGCTGGCGGTAAATATGTGTCGGCACCACTATTTAGATACATAGCACAAACCCACATGCGTGAAATATTCACAATTTTTGCATTGTTTTTAGTGGTGGCTATTTCGCTGGTGATGCAAAGTATTGGCTTATCGCCCGCACTGGGTACTTTTTTAGCCGGAGTTGTATTGGCCGAAAGTGAATTTAGACACGAGCTAGAAGCCGATATAGAACCCTTTAAAGGCTTATTACTGGGACTATTTTTTATCACGGTTGGTGCATCAATTAATTTTGAACTGCTGTTTAATCAGTTCAGTACCGTGATTGCCTTAGTGGTGCTATTAATTGTCATTAAAGCCTGTATTTTACTTGCCTTGGCAATGGCTTTTAATATTAGTCGTAAACAGCAACTGCTATTTACCTTAGCCCTTGCTCAGGGCGGCGAGTTTGCGTTTGTGCTGCTTAGTGTAACCACCACCTTGAGTATTTTAACCCCAGAGCAAACCAATTTAGTTACCCTTGTGGTTGCCGTTTCTATGCTAATAGCGCCTTTACTACTGATGTTGTATGAGCAAATTCAAAAGCGTAGCTATAGCAGCACGGCACCCGAATTTGATAAACCAGAACAAATAAGCACAGCTAAGCATGTGATCATTGCCGGATACGGCCGTTTTGGGCAAATTATGGGGCGTTTATTACATGCGCAAGGCTACGAAATTACCGTACTTGATCACAGCCCAAGCCAAATAGAACTGCTGCGCCGCTTTGGTAATACCGTATTTTATGGTGATGCGGCACGCCAAGAACTGCTTGAAGCCGCGGGCGCGCATACAGCACAAATGCTGGTTGTCGCGATTGATGACCCAGATAAAACTATTGAGATTATTAAGCTGGCGCATAAAAACTACCCCCAATTAAAAATAGTGGCGCGCGCCATAGATCGCCGCCATGCATACCAATTACTTAATTTAAAAGTGGATGCGTTTAACCGCGAAACCGTCGACTCAGCCATAAACTTAGCCATAGAATCGTTGCAATTGCTTGGTAATAGCAAAGAAGATGCTGAACGTGCTGGTAAGTTATTTAGAGATCACGACCGGGCTGCGGTATTACAACTTGCCGAACTGTGGGGTGATGATGCCAGTTATGGCGTAGCCGTGCGCCAACGTATGGAAGATTTAAAACAGGTATTACAACAAGATAAACAAGCACGGCAAAACTTAAATACCTGTGACGCCAACGATTATGAAAGTGGCTTAACCGAGAGCACGATTAAGCCAAAAAACGCTAATGATGATGCCCACCTTGAATAGCCTCGCCTTGCTGATTATAAAAACCAGTAGCGCCGTGCTCTATAAAACCAAGATTAATCATTTTAGCTAAAAATGGATCGCTTTCGTTATCGCCAATATCCGCGTAATCGGTGGTTTGAAAGTTATCCCATTTTGCAAACTGAGCCTTAATTGCAGGTGTATCACTGTTTACATCATTTAAGCTAAGCAAGGTTTGAGTATCACTTTTTTTATTAGTCACACTAAAAGTTTTAACTAATTTTGCTTGCGGGAGAAAAGTCAGCTTAAATTGGTTATCGCCCTCATTAAGCACATAATTTTTTACCTCATTACAACCCTCACCTTGTGAACTTACTAGGGTCATTTTTGCAATTAAATGGTTATCCACCAGCTGACTTTTGGCGCTCCAATTTTGCACTCCACGTACCTCCGATGGTTGGTACTCAATACCGCGTTGCTCGGCATTAAAGTAACGAATAGGACGAAGCTGGTTATTACTTAGCTGCTGCCAAAGCTCGGTTAGTGTTTCACTTTGATGCGCCACCTGCTGATTGTTTCGCCAAAGAGTAAGTGACTGGGTGCTGTGCTGCGATTTGTGCTGATTGGTAATTTTATAGTCGGCTTTTAGTTGCGCAGCATCAATGTCGCACTGTTGGGCGAGCGCACTCGTGCTGGCCAGTGCTGAGAATATAAATAATAGCTTTTTCATTGGGGTAATCTCTTAGTTAAACATTACTTTATGACTCTAAAATAACGCTTAATAATGGCATTTGTATGACACAAAAAAGCCCGCACAGTGTGCGGGCTGTTTGTTTAGCAAGTTAATTTATTGCGCTACTTTTTCATCCGCCGCTTTTACAAAGTCAGCAGCAAAGTCCATAACATGGAACAAAAAGCTTTGCTCATTAGTGCCTGTTACTAAATGCGCACCAGGTCCGGTTGCATACACACCCACATCTTCACCCGCATGGGTTTCTGATGATAGTGGCACAAGTGCTTCTTGGTGAAAGCCCGGCGTTGTAGTATCAACATTGCTTAAATCAACACGCCCTGTAACCGGTGCAAAGTTATAGCCTGCATCTGCATCGGTTTCATTGCCTAAGTCTCTAAAGCCACCACCATTAGTGTAACCAACCGTAGTATAAGGCATATCATCGGCCGCTAAACTTGGCTCAGTTTGGCCTACACCCACTACCTTACCCAATATTGGGTTACCACGTTTAGGGTAACCAGCAATAGTAAACACATGGCTGTGATCGGCCGTGACCACGATTAGTGTTTCTTCTGGGTTAGTATTTTCCATCGCCACTTTTACCGCATTAGCTAACTCAATAGTGTCGTTTAATGCGTTGTAAGCGTTACCCGCATGGTGGGCGTGATCAATACGACCAGACTCTACCGTTAAGAAAAAACCTTTATCATTGTTATCTAAAACATTAATAGCTTTTTCGGTCATTTGCGATAGCGAAGGCTCACCAGCTACATCGTTACCGCGATCAGCTTCGTATTGCATGTGCGATTCGTTAAATAAACCAAATACCTTTGTGGCATCATCGCTAATGGCGTCAAAGCCGGTTTGATCCATTACGTAAGTACCAGTCGGGTAAGTTGTTTGCCATTCAGTTACTAAGTTACGTGCATCAGTACGGTCGCCTTCAACAGCACTCATTGCATCTGCTGAATTAAAAGCTGCATCTTTAGGTAAAAAGTGACGACGCCCGCCACCCATAACCACTTCGATTCCGTCTACATCAACACCACTAAAACGGGCTTCTAAGTTCTTTTCAAAATTAACCAGCTGTGAAGCAATATCTTCACAATTGGCTGACTCTGAAGTTGGCATATCTGAAATATCTTCCCAGTTACGATCAGCCGACTTAGCATACGTTGCCGCAGGCGTTGCATGGGTAATACGTGCCGTAGAAACAATACCGGTAGATTTACCGGCAATTTCCGCAAGCTCTAACGAAGTAACAAGCTCATGCCCTTTGCCTGATGCACAATTACCACGCTCAACCGCTTCATCAATACCAATTACACCCACATCGGTTTTTACACCAGAGGCCATTGCTGTCATCGTACCGGCAGAATCTGGTGTTTGTGCATCTACGTTATAAGTTTTTACAAATCCAGAATACGGCATAGTTTCAAAGCTTAATTGGTGATCTTCACCCATCTCACCCTGCAACTGCCCCGCTAAAATACGCGCCGCCGTTATGGTAGAAATACCCATACCATCACCAACAAACAAGATCACGTTTTTCGCTTTACCTGACTCTGTTACTACCTTACTTGCTGCATCTTGCGCACTAGCGAGTTTAGTTTGTGCGTCGCTAAACCAAGCATTATTACTTAATGAAGCGAGCTGTTCACTCGTTAATGAGGTAGCTGGGTCGTTACATACTAAGTTAGTGTGCGTTACTTCGCTGCTCTCTAATTGCCCATTAGTATTGGTATCAACACCGCTTTGCGTTTCTACGCCGCCATTGATACATTGCGCAGATCCCACTGCGATTTGGTTATCTACCGCTAAAATATTATTACTGTTTTTGTCGTCATCACTCGAACACCCCGTTAATGCGACCATTACTGCTAAAGAAAGTACTGTTAATTTATTCATGTGAGCCGCCATTATTGCTGAGTTAGTTCAAGAGCTTGATTAATTAAATGAAATACAACGTTTTGTTCTATAACACCTTGAGCAAGGTGAGCACCTGGGCCCATTGCATGCAGTGAAATATCTTCACCTGCATGCGTTTCAGAGCCAAGTGGAACAGTAGCCTCTTGGTGAAAACCTGGCGTATTTGTATCAACACCATTTAGCTCAACACGTCCTGCAACCGCAGCTGTTTCATAGCTTGCGTCCGCATCTGTTTCATCAACTAAGTTTCTAAAACCGAGGCCATTTGCATACCCAACGGTAGTGTATGGCATGTTATCAGCAGCTAGCGTTGGTGTGGTTTGGCCAACACCAACCACTTTACCTAAAATTGGGTTACCACGTTTCGGGTAACCTGCAATAGTAAACACATGGCTGTGATCGGCTGTAACTAAAATAAGCGTTTCTTCAGGGTCGGTGTTATCAACGGCAGCTTGAACGGCTTTTGCAAATTCAATAGTGTCGTTAAGTGCGTTAAAAGCATTACCCGCATGGTGAGCATGGTCAATACGGCCCGACTCTACGGTTAAGAAAAAGCCTTTTTCGTTTTTACCCAGTACATCAATCGCTTTAGTTGTCATATCGGTAAGCGACGGCTCACCAGCTATATCGTTGGCACGGTCAGCTTCGTATTGCATGTGCGATTCGTTAAATAAGCCAAAGACTTGGGTTGCATCATCGGCAATAGCATCAAACCCAGCTTGATCCATCACATAAGTGCCATTTGGATATTGTGTTTGCCATTCAGTAACAAGGTTGCGCTCATCAGTACGATCGCCTTCTACGGCGCTCATTGCATCATTTGAATTTACAGATGCATCTTTAGGTAAAAAGTGACGACGGCCGCCACCCATTACAAAGTCTAAGCCATCAACATCGGTACCTATAAAACGCGCTTCTAGGTTTTTTTCAAAGTTAACTAGCTGTGAGGCAATATCTTCACAGCCTGCATTAACTGCTGCCTCTGGCATGTCTGAGATATCTTCCCAGTTGCGATCAGCTGATTTAGCATACGTTGCACCCGGTGTCGCATGAGTGATACGTGCAGTTGAAACAACACCGGTAGCTAAGCCTTTAATTTCAGCCAGCTCCGTGGCTGTTAATAACTCATTACCGATAGCCGTTGTACAGTTACCTCGTTCAACCTTCTCATCAACCCCAATAACACCCACATCGGTTTTTACCCCTGAGATCATTGCTGTCATAGTGCCTGCTGAATCTGGCGTTTGTGCGTCAACATTGTAGGTTTTAACTTGTGCTGAATACGGGAATTTTTCAAAGCTTAAATAGCCTTCTTCACCGAGCTGGTTGTTTCGTTGACCTTGTAAAATACGCGCCGCTGTTAAGGTAGAAATACCCATGCCATCGCCAACAAATAAAATTACATTTTTAGCTCTGGTGCTTTTAACCGCTTGTGCTTGCGTTGTTTTAGTTGTTAGTTTTGTTTGTGCGGCACTATACCAGCTGCTGTCTTTTTGACTTTGCGGTAGAACATTGGCATGACTAATGGCACTAAACGCACAGGTGAGTGCGATTGCCGCAGCGACTTTTTTAATTTTCATCCGTAATTCCCATTATGTAGTGGTTATTTTTAAAAACTGTGAGCTCAAAAACATCAACCGCTGCACTATAAAAAACAGATATGACTAATAAAGGTAATTTTGATGAAGAAAAAATGACGGCTGCCATACACTAGCAGCCAAAAAGACAGGAACCCGTGGAGCGTTAATCGCTCATTGCTTTGGAATAACTTGCTGGGGAGAACCTTGTGGTCATAATTAACATAGCTATTAGGGTGATCACTAGCATTAACCAAGACGCCTGATAACTATGGGTTAAATCAAGCAATACGCCTGCTGCGTAAGGAATAATTGCAGTAATAATAAATCCAACACCTTGTACAAATGCAGTTAGCACACCGGCCAATTTAGGATTAGCTAAATGATCGAGCGCCACGGTTAGCGTTAGCGAAAAACACGCGCCTAAGCCACACCCAATAAGCCCGACCCAAACATTCATCATTGGCTCAGGTAATACAATTAAACCAATAAAACCCACCAGCTGAAAAACAACGGCAGCTAATAACCAAGGTCGTCTATCTATGCGAGTTGATGAAAGTAGTGGCGCACCTAACGCACCAATAACCTGAAACACAGTCATAACGCCAATAAGTTCGCCGCTATGCTGTGCACTCCAGCCTAGGTTTTGCGCATAACTGGGTAGCCATGCAATCATGCATGCGTAACCACCATTAGCCAAACCAAAATAGGCTGCAAGTAACCATGCTCGCTGGTTAATAAAAAAGTTTCGTTTAACACTGCTATGCTTGGCTTCCATATGCTCGCGCGGTCTTAACCACCACAGTAGCATGGCAATGACAGGAATAATAAACCACATGCCAAGCCCTGCTTGCCAGCTATTATAATGCTTTGCCACTAGCGGTGTGAGTATAGCGGCCATTCCACCACCCGCCATTAATGAAGCTGAGTAAACGCCCATGGCAACTGGCACTCGCTGCGGATACCAACGCTTAACAATACCAGGTGCCATTGCTTGCACGATTGCAATACCAGTACCGCCCACTAATGCAGAGATAATTAATTCCCAACCACTGCCAAGCCATAGCCGCCAAACACCCGCCAATGCAATGGCAAATAAGCCTCCTGCTATCCACGCATTTTCACTTAAGTATCGGCCAAGCCAAGGCAGTAACAAGGGGAATACGCCCATACAAAACATTGGCAATACGGTTAATAATGACGCCCCCTGTAAGCCAAGACCAGTGGCTAAGCGAATATCATCCAGCACAGGACCAGCTGAGGTTAGGGTCGGGCGTAATGTCATCGCCAGTATCGCAATAATTAACATCGGCCAAAGCAGTGAGAAGGTTGATGTACTAGCAGTAGCAGGCCTAGCATGTGTATTCATGAAAAATCATCCTTAATAACCTAAAAAAGCCGGTGCAAAGCACCGACTGTTATGAATAAGTATTATAAAGTGTTTAGAAAGGCTTGTAAGGCAAGAACTTACCATCAAGAGTGAGCACTGCGCGCGAGCCTCCTTCTGGATCTTCTACTTTTTTCATATCTACTTTAAAGTTAATCGCACTGATAATACCGTCACCAAATTGTTCATGTACTAAGGCTTTAAATGTTGTGCCGTATACTTGCATCATTTCGTAAAAACGATAAATAGTTGGATCGGTAGGCATATTGTTTTCTACGCTACCACGCAGTGGAATTGCTTTAAGTAATTCAACTGCACTGTCGTCTAAACCAAGCGTATTAGCTACCTGCTGTGCCGCTTCTGCTGGTAATGGGTGTTGCCCCAGTAATGCCGCAGTTACATATACATCGCTTAAACCTGTACCTTGTGCAATTTGTTCAAACGACAGATTTTTTTCTGCTTTTGCCGCAATAATTGTATCAGTTAATGCTAAACGTGCAGTGTTGCTCACTTGAGATTGGATCATAATAGTACCTCTTACAATGGTTGGTTATACAGCTACAGGAAGCTGAGTTGGGTATGCACGAACATCAGTATGCTCAGCAAGGGAAACAAACGTATTGGTATTGCCATTTAGGGCGTCAATACCACCCGATTCAATATCGTAAACCCAGCCATGCAAGGCTAAACGGCCTTCGCCTAGGGCTAAACGAACTGATGGATGAGTTTTAATATTTTCAAGTTGTGCGATAACATTTTCACGGACCATCGCTGCTATGCGTTCACGTTCATTTGCATGATTACGTGCTTCATTGACAATACGAGCTGAGTCGGCATAGCGTAGCCAACTGCCAACAGCAGGCATATGGTCCATACATTTGCAGGTTGCAATTGCCGTCATGGCGCCACAATCAGAGTGGCCACAAATAACCACATCCGTTACTTTTAATGCAGTAACCGCGTACTCCACAGAAGCAGACACTCCCCCCGGCTCAGGCCCATATGAAGGAACAATATTCCCAGCATTACGAATAACAAATAATCCACCAGGTTCTCGTTGAGTTACCAACTCTGGCACTAAACGACTGTCAGAACATGAAATAAACAAAGTGCGTGGATTTTGCTTAGTCGCCAAATTTTTAAATAAATCGGCACGCTCTGGGAATGCATCAGTGTGAAACTTTAAAAAACCTTCAATGATATCTTTCATAATGGGTGTCTCTGTGTTGTTGATGCAATGAATAATACGCCCGCTTTTAATAAGGTAAAAGACTGGTATATTATGATACCGATAAGAAATACTTATAGTAGAGCCATGATACTGCGTCATATCAATTACTTTTTGGCGGTTGCCAAGCACCAAAACTTCACTAAGGCGGCAGCTTCCTTGTATGTGTCGCAACCGGCGCTATCGCAGCAAATTAAACAGCTTGAAGAAACCCTCGGTGCACCTTTATTTGACCGCTCAGGTCGCAGCGTAAAATTAACCGATGCCGGTGAGGTATATGCCCGCTATGCACAAAAAGCATTGCAGGATTTAGCAGAGGGAAAGCGAGCTATTCATGATGTAAAAAACCTCAGCCGAGGTGCATTAAGAGTGGCCATTACACCCACCTTTACAACCTATCTTATTGGACCCTTAATTAAAGCCTTTCATCAGCAACACCCTAATATCAGCTTAAGCATGGAAGAAATGTCGCAAGAGCGGATGGAAAAACGCCTACTTGATGATGAGTTTGACCTAGGCATTGCCTTTGAAGGCAGCCATAGTGCAGATATAGAGGCACATAATTTACTAGAAGAAACACTCGCATTGGTGGTTAACAAGCAGCATGAGTTAGCGCAGCAAAGCTCGATTGATTTGCATACGCTCAATGCGCAATCACTGGTGTTACTAAGTAATGAATTTGCAACGCGCGAACAAATAGAGCGCCATTGCCGTCAGCATAACGTGCAACCAAATGTGCTTATGGAGGCTAATTCACTCAGCGCAGTTATTGAAATAGTGCGTTATACCCAATTAGCCACACTGTTACCTTCAAATATTGCCAGTAAACATGAGGAGCTCACAGCTATCACACTTGCACCGTCGTTATTAAAGCGCACAGCTGTTATATTGCAGCGTCATGGGAGCTATCAAAGTGCAGCAGCAACAGCGTTTATTAACCAAGCGCATCATACCGCAGCACTTATAAACACCCGCTCTTAGCTATATACATAAAAGCCACTTAGTTTATTGATCTCGTGCTTGAGCATAAGCCAGCTATTGCCTACAATAGCGCATAATTAATTCAACGCAGATCACCATTATGACTGATACAAACAAACCAGAATTACCAAATCAACTGTCTATCAACCCACGTAGCAAATTTTATGTAGAAGAAGTATTTGAACATGAAATCGGTATTACTCTTAACGGTAAAGAGCGTTTTGACGTTGAAGAATACTGCATCAGCGAAGGTTGGATAAAAGTAGCAGCGCCTAAAGCGCTAGACCGTCGTGGTCAGCCATTACTTATGAAAGTAAAAGGCACTGTAGAAGCGTTTTATAAGTAAGCTAAGCCTTATTAAAACAAAGCGACACCTTTGGGTAGTCGCTTTTTTTGTGTCTGTTTAAAAGCATTGAGTTTTTTTCATGTTAAACCTGATGAAGTTTCATTATGAATTTTCAAAAAATATGTTTGAATAGCATTAATTATTTAGACGTTTAGAAGTCCATTATGAGCAAGTTAACAATATTAGATGGCGGTATGGGCCGTGAACTTAAGCGCATGGGCGCGCCATTTTCACAGCCACTTTGGAGTGCACAAGCTTTAATAGAAGCACCGCAATGCGTAACTCAAGCGCATCAAGCTTTTATAAATGCGGGTGCAGAAATTATTACGGTAAATAGCTATGCGTGTGTCCCCTTTCACTTAGGTGAAACGCTTTACCAAGCACAAGGTGCAACACTTTCACAGCAAGCTGCTGTAATTGCAAAAGAAGCAGCTCAAAAAACTAAACAAAACGTGCTAGTTGCGGGTTCATTGCCCCCCGCATTTGGATCGTACCGTGCTGATTTTTTCCAAAGTGAACGCGCATTTACTATTTTAGATACCCTATATAAAGCACAGGATGAATATGTCGATATTTGGATTGGTGAAACTATTTCCAGTATTGAAGAAGCTCACGTAATGGCAAGCGTACTTAAGAATTCAAAAAAACCATGTTATTACGCATTTACCTTAAGTGATGAAGTAAGCGAACAAGCCACATTGCGCTCTGGTGAATTAGTATCAGACGCTACCTTAGCATTGCTCGAACATAATATAGCGGGCATATTCTTCAATTGCTCTATTCCCGAGGTCATTGAACAAGCGCTGCGCGACACTAATCGAGTGCTAAAACAGCAAAATAAACACCTTAATTTAGGGGCCTTTGCGAATGGCTTTACACCAATCGCCAGCGACTATAAAGCCAATGAAGGCTCGCAAGGTTACCGCGACTTATCACCCGCTGAGTATGTAGCATTTGCTAAGCAATGGCATAACCTAGGCGCAACAATTATTGGCGGCTGCTGTGGTATTGGCCCCAAATTCATTGCAGCATTGGTAAAGTGGAAAAGCGATATCAAAGCGCTTTAATATTAATGACTCTATTTTAAGATTAATAAACAATAAAGCCGACAAATGTCGGCTTTATAATCTTAACTTTTACTTACTCTTACGCCAGCCACTCCACACGTCATCTTCTTGGTTGGCTTTTTTCTTCTTTTTCTTACCTGTACCTTCTGGCTTGGCCATTGGCTTGTCGTTTTTTAGCGCCTCAGCCGCATCAAGGTTGGCTTGGTTTACAGCAAAACCTGCTACCTCTTCGCGCTCTAAGCGAAGTTTGTTTTTCTTTTCGATAATTCTAAAGTGATGAAAGTCTTCATAATCAATTAACGATAACGCTAAACCGACTTCACCAGCACGGCCGCTTCGGCCAATACGGTGCATGTAATCAGCTGGGCTACGCGGTAAGTTAAAGTTAATAACAACAGGCAGTTTGGCAATATCTAAACCACGGGCGGCAATGTCGGTGGCAATTAACACCTCTATTTCGCCAGCTTTAAATTTTTCAATTACACGAGTACGCTCGCTTTGGCCTTTATCGCCATGGAATACTTGTGCGTTCACGCCGCGTTTTTCAAGCTTACCTGCTAAGTGCTCACAGTCTTTTTTAGCGTTGACAAAAATAAGTGCTTGGCGCCATTGATGCGCTTTAATTAAGTGCGCTAAAACCGTGGTTTTCTCGCCTTTATTAACCGTAAATACGCGCTGAACTAAAGTGCTTTCGTCTTTGCTTTGTACTTGTATTTCAACCGGATTAGTTAACAGCTCTTGCGTTAATTGTTTGACTTGCTCTGGGAAAGTCGCTGAAAACAACATGGTTTGTTTTTTAGCAGGCATAAGCGCTAATAGCTCAGCAAGCTCTTCAGTAAAGCCAAGGCTTAACATGCGGTCAGCTTCATCAAGCACTAAAGTTTTTACTTTATCGAGCTTAATCGCATTGCTTGAGATTAAATCAAGTAAACGCCCTGGGGTTGCTACGATAATATCGGCACCGCCACGTAGAGCTTGCATCTGGGTATTAACCGACACACCACCAAATACCGCCACCGTTTTAATGGCGCCATTAAAGTTAGCAGAATACGATTTAACACTATCTGCCACTTGTGTTGCCAGCTCACGGGTAGGCACTAAAATAAGCCCTGTTACAAAGTTGCCTTTGCTCGCTGCTTTTTTAGTGCTTTGTTCTAAAAATAGCGTTTGTAACATAGGCAAAGCAAAGGTTGCTGTTTTACCTGAGCCGGTATTTGCCCCCGCAATTAAATCGCTACCAGCAAGTACACTTGGAATCGCCTTAGCTTGAATTGGCGTAGGTTGGCTATATTCCAAATCGGTTAAACGAGCTTGTAGCTCTGGAATAAGGCCAAGATCGTTAAAAGTACTAGGGCTTGCGGCTGAGGTCATATTTATTACGGGCTTATTGCTTAAAAGTAGCCTGTAATTTTAGCGTATTTAGCAGCTATTAAGTAGAGGTTAGTGATTTAAATAATATTTAGCTACAGGTAATAAAAAGACGCTTGCGCGTCATTTTTATTTAACAGTAACTAAAAATCCTAGTTACTGTTATCAAACTCTACCTGCAACCTAGCTTTTGTTTCTTTTAAGTAATTTATATAAGGGTATGAGTCATCTGCAATGGCTAGAGCAGATTCCATATTTTCAAGTGCTTGACGAGTATCACCTTGCATTTCATAGCCATAAGACAAGGCTGAAAGCGCATCGACTGATTTGGGGTGATTTTTTATATTGTATTTAAACACCTCAATAGCACGGGTAAATTGCTTGCTGCCCGTTAAGTTATAACCGAGTGTTCTAACAGCGCGGTCTGGTGGAGATATTTGCTCACCCCATTGCTGAGATAAGTTTTGATAATAAGCATCAATAGAGGCTACATCATCAGTTAAAGCACTGATAGGCATTTGTTTAGGTAAAAATAAGTTGTAATAGGCATTAAATATGCCTGCAGCAGAGGTTAAGCCATGCGAGATACCATCAAACGCATCACTAAAAAAGCGTAACCCCCGCACTTTATGTGATTGCAGTGATTGCTGTAATTCATCATACCTTTCTCGCATTATGCCGGCTTCTTCGCCGATATTGATATAAACGTAACTGTTAAGCTCTTTGTTTTTAGTTATAAACGATTTTGTGCTTTTTACCATTGCGCCATAGTTCCACCAAACCGCAGGGCTATAAGCAATATGCGCTTGAAATAGTTCGGGCTTTGCCTGCAAAGCATATAGCGCAAATACACCTCCAGCGGAGGCACCAGATATAACCTTATAGTCATGCGTGCGATAATTCTTATTTACTAAAGGAATGAGCTCTTGCTCAAAGAACGCTAAAAACTTTGCCGCGCCGCCCCCTTCACCGACAGGACCTTGTGGCTCTTTATTCACTGTAGGATACATATCTCTAAGTCGATTAGTGTTTTCAATAGCGACAATAATAACCTCAGGCGCACGATTATCATTTTGTAAGCGCTCAATAACAGCACTTGCAAGCGGTATATTACCCGCTCCATCTAAGCGATAAACAACTGGGTATACCTTATTTGGCTGAGCTTGGTAGCTTTTAGGCAATTGCACGACAACTGTGCGTTCTTCGTTTAAAACAGCCGATTTAATAGTGTGCATGAACTGAGAGTCATCAGCACTTTGCTGTTTAATGCCAGCTTGTGCAAAGACACTTTGTGAACTAAAAGCAAAAAAGCTAAAAAAGCAAATAACGGTTAATAAACGCATGACTAATCCCTTAGAGAATAATAAGTTACTTAAGCTAACAGACTTTCAGGCACAAAAAAAGCGCCTTAAGCGCTTTTTTAACATTAATAAAAACCTATAACCTTTTGATTTTACTCAACTGTAACCGATTTTGCTAGGTTACGTGGCTGATCAACGTCAGTGCCTTTAATGACCGCTACGTAGTACGACAGTAGCTGTAATGGAATTGTATATACAACAGGGGCAATTACGTCATCTACGTGGTTTACGTTGATTACACGCATTGTGTCGTCTGACTCAAAGTGTGAGTCTTTATCAGCGAATACATAAATGATGCCGCCGCGAGCACGTACTTCTTCTACGTTTGATTTAAGCTTTTCAAGCAATTCATTGTTTGGTGCTACAACAATAATTGGCATATCGGCATCAATTAGCGCTAATGGGCCGTGTTTAAGCTCACCTGCTGCGTAGGCTTCAGCGTGAATGTATGAAATCTCTTTAAGCTTAAGTGCGC
Organism: Pseudoalteromonas sp. BSi20439; assembly: GCF_000241165.1. Classification (NCBI taxonomy): domain Bacteria; kingdom Pseudomonadati; phylum Pseudomonadota; class Gammaproteobacteria; order Alteromonadales; family Pseudoalteromonadaceae; genus Pseudoalteromonas; species Pseudoalteromonas sp. BSi20439. Next base: position 3,642 of record NZ_BADW01000115.1, on the reverse strand, counting down.
CTTCCATCGCGATTGGGTATTGTGAGCCGCGCCCTAAAAACAGTGAATGGTGTTTATCAGCAAATTCTTCAGCAAGGTCTGCAATGCCATCAGCCAATAGTAGCGTTTCTTCTAATTTAGCTGGAAGCAATTTTATAGCGTTAACAATCGCGCTTTGATCTAGGCCTTTCTCTTGCGCAATAGACGCAGTAAGCATTAACAAACCAACAAGCTGTGTAGTAAATGCTTTAGTAGATGCAACACCAATTTCAGCACCGGCTTTGGTCATAAAGGCAAGGTCAGATTCACGCACAAGCGATGAGCCTGGTACGTTACAAATAGTCATTGAACCCATGTAGCCTTGCTCTTTGGCTAAACGAAGCGCAGCTAAAGTATCAGCCGTTTCGCCCGATTGTGAAATCGTTACTAGTAGGCTGTTTTCGTGTACAAACGATTGACGGTAACGGAACTCAGAGGCAATCTCTACGTTACAGCTAACACCTGCAAATTGCTCAAGCCAGTAACGAGCAACCATACCTGAGTGGTATGAAGTACCACAGGCAATAATTTGTACATGTTTTACGTCTTTAAATATTTGCTGTGCGCTATCGCCAAAAGCATCAATAGCTACGCGGTCGTCGTTTAAACGTCCTTCAAGGGTGTTACGTACTGCAAGTGGCTGCTCATAAATTTCTTTTAGCATGTAGTGACGGTAATCACCTTTACCTGATGCATCTTGCGTGATGTTTGATTCAACAACTTCACGCTCAACCGCGTTGCCATCTGCATCAAAAATTTCTACGGTGTCGCGAGTAATACGCGCTACATCACCTTCTTCTAAGAAGATAAAGCTGCGAGTCACCGGTAATAATGCAAGTTGATCAGAAGCAATAAAGTTTTCACCAAGGCCTAAACCAATAACTAACGGGCTACCTGAGCGCGCTACAATAATTTCGTTATCATTCGCTTTATCGAACACAACGGTACCAAATGCGCCTTCAAACTGTTTAACAGCTGCTTGAACTGACGCTAATAAAGTGGTGTGCTGCTGGCGTAACTGATGAATTAAATGCACCATTACTTCAGTGTCGGTGTCTGATAAAAACTCGTAACCGTCGCCTTTAAGTGCTGCACGCAAGCTGGCGTGGTTTTCAATAATACCGTTATGTACAAGCGCTAATTGATTACTTGAAACATGTGGGTGAGCATTGGCTTCAGTTACACCGCCATGAGTCGCCCAACGAGTGTGTGCAATACCTGTGTGGCCGCTAACACCAGCTTGTTCAAGTGCTGATTCTAAGTTTACAACCTTACCAACTGCTTTAACTGTATTAAGTGTATTACCTTCAAGTAAAGCTACACCTGCTGAGTCATAACCACGGTACTCAAGACGCTTAAGGCCTTCAACTAAGATTTTATTTACTGGACGTTCTGCAACAGCCCCAACGATTCCACACATAGTGTCTCCATTAACTTTTTAATTCTAGCAACTCACGATGTAGTTGCTATTGTATAATCTCTGCGCAAATTAGTTTTACACCACACGCCTCTATGGCTGCACGTTTATCACTTGCTAAGCCACAGTCGGTTATTAATGTGGTTACTGTTTGCCACGGTAATTCTAAATTTGGTATTTTTCGGCCAATCTTTTCTGACTCAACCAGCACAATAACTTCGCGCGCCGCTTTAGCCATCACTTGGCTTAATCCAACAAGTTCATTAAACGTGGTTGTTCCACGCGCTACATCAATGCCATCGGCACCTATAAATAGCTGATCAAAATCATATGAGCATAGAACATTTTCAGCTACTTGCCCTTGAAACGATTCTGAATGCGGATCCCACGTTCCACCTGTCATCAAAAGTGTTGGCTCGTTTTCAAGTGCTAATAAACGTGTTGCCACTTTAATGGCGTTAGTCATAACAACTAACCCCTGCTTGGTAGCCAACTCAGGGATCATCGCTGCAGTGGTGCGGCCGCTGTCAATAATAATGCGGTTATGATCTTTTATAAGCGCCGCTGCTGCCTTAGCAATGGCTACTTTGCGCTTAGAATCGATCTCATCGCTTACTATCTCTTTTGGTAGCGCAATAGCTCCACCATATCGGCGCAGCAACAAGCCACTTTTCTCAAGCGCGGTTAAGTCTTTCCGAATGGTTACTTCTGATGTTTGAAACTGTTCAGCAAGGGTCTCAACAGCCACTTCACCAAGCTCATTTACTTGGCTAAGGATCAGATGACGGCGTTGCTGTGTATTTCGTTTGGTCATTAAGTAACTACTATTAAGTTTCGTTTCGAAAGTTAGGGGATTTTAAACGAAACATAATAAATGGCAAGTGAATGCATAAAAAAAGCGCAGTTTTATTCAAATTATCATCATGCTCAAAGTAGGTTAAGCTAGACACCATTATTTAAGTTAAACAAAATTGATATGCAGCCATTTAATAGTATTAGTAAAGAGAATCTAGCGCAGCGAAAAGCTGTGCACGAAATTTGCCGCTTATTTAATAAAAGCCCCAGTAAAGGTAATTTAAAGCGAATAAAAGAATTATGCTCACACAGTGGTGATGGAGTAATGATTGAAGCGGGCTTTCATTGTGACTATGGCAGTCAAATACATATAGGTGATCGTACTTTTATAAACATTAACTGCACTGTGTTGGATGCGCCAATAAATGAAGGAGCCATAAGCATTGGCGACGATTGTTTAATCGGTCCGAACGTTCAACTATTGGCCGTATCTCATGCGGTTAACCCCACAGAGCGACTCAATAAAGAAAACTTTGCAGCACCGATTACTATTGGTAATAACGTGTGGATTGGCGCGGGAGTTATTGTGTTAGCTGGTGTTACCATTGGTGATAACACTGTTGTTGGTGCGGGTTCAGTGGTAACTAAGAGCATTGCATCAAAAACCGTGGTTGCCGGCAATCCAGCACGTGAAATAAGAAAGTGCTAAGGATCATCGTTAAGCCTTAGGCTCATATTTACCCTTATATCTCGAACCCGTATTTTCACTTTATTCCAGATGCAAAAAAGCCCGGACTCTTTAGAGTCGGCCTTGCTTGTATTTGGAGTCGGTGCGCTACTGCATAGCGACAACGCAGTAGAATGTCGTAGTGCCCACAGCGCTAGAGAGCCACATAGCAAATGCTAAACTCTTTATTCGTCGGGAGTCGCTTCGCTCGCCCAACCTACGCGATAGATGCTGGGTGAGTGTGCGCATTTCACTTTCCTACAGACGTAAAAAAGCCCGGCTCTTTCGAGTCGGGCTTTCTTGTATTTGGAGCCTGGTAATGTCCTACTTTCACATAGCAAATGCTACACTATCATCGGCGCTGTTTCGTTTCACTACTGAGTTCGGCATGGGGTCAGGTGGGTCCAAAACGCTATTGTCACCAAGCAAATTTGGGTGTCAGTCCGTATCGCTACGCACTAACTAAAATTTGGAATTCTGATAATAAAAGTTTTCAGTAATCTACTTTAGTCTATTAACTTCTTGCGCTATCAACTATCACATAAAACGCGTTTGGCGTTGTATGGTTAAGCCTCACGGGTAATTAGTACAAGTTAGCTTAATGGCTCACACCACTTCCACATCTTGCCTATCAACGTTGTAGTCTTCAACGGCCCTTCAGAGACTTTAAAAGTCTAGTGAGAAA
>NZ_BADW01000116.1:0-10448 GCF_000241165.1 Pseudoalteromonas sp. BSi20439 | reverse complement strand
CTTCTGGTACACTTTCTTCGACATAAAATATTTCCGACTATCTCCCTAATTTTTATTTATAAACTGCATTGTTAGATTGCTATTATTTAGTGTTAGTTTCTCGTATAATTTGCGCTATTAATTACACTGTAAATAAAGTGGTCGAGAACAATGAGTTTAGCTCAAACTATTATGCCAGAAGGCTATATTTTTCCTCCTAAGCCAGCCCCGTTAACACAAGACGAAAAAGGCGAATATAAAGCGCGAATAAAACAGTTACTGCAAGAAAAAAACGCGGTGCTTGTTGCTCATTATTACACTGATCCCGAAATTCAAGCACTTGCTGAAGAAACAGGCGGTTGTGTAGCCGATTCACTGGAAATGGCACGCTTTGGCGCTAGACACGAAGCCGACATGATCATCGTCGCGGGCGTACGTTTTATGGGTGAAACCGCTAAAATTTTAACCCCCAATAAAACTGTCGTTATGCCCACCCTTGAAGCAACCTGTTCATTAGACATTGGTTGCCCTGTTGATGAATTTTCAGCATTTTGTGATCAGCACCCAGACCGTAAAGTGGTAGTGTATGCTAATACCTCTACCGCGGTTAAAGCGCGTGCTGATTGGATTGTTACCTCATCGTGTGCACTTGAAATAGTAGAGCACTTAGATGAGCAAGGCGAAAAAATCATTTGGGGTCCAGATAAGCATTTAGGCAGTTATATTCAAAAGAATACTGGCGCCGATATGATCATGTGGAACGGCGCATGTATTGTACATGATGAGTTCAAAACCAAAGCGCTAAAAGACTTTAAAGTATTGCATCCAGATGCAGGCGTATTGGTGCATCCAGAATCACCGGCTGAAATTGTTGAACTCGCTGATGCTGTTGGCTCTACTAGCCAGCTTATTAAAGCAGCGCAAACTATGCCTAATAAAAAGTTTATTGTGGCGACCGATCGCGGTATCTTTTATAAAATGCAGCAACTATGCCCAGATAAAGAGTTTTTTGAAGCGCCAACGGCTGGTAGCGGCGCTACATGTAAAACTTGCGCTCACTGCCCTTGGATGGCAATGAACGGCTTACAAGCGATTGAGGAAGCACTGATTGATGCCAGCGGTAAAGAAGTGTTTGTTGATATGGATTTGCGTGAAGGCGCACTTAAATCATTAAATCGCATGCTAGACTTTACAGCCAATATGGCAAAATAATAAATAGCAATATAATGCATTAGATAAAGGCGATACTCAGGTATCGCCTTTTTATTTGTTTATGAGTAGTTAGTTTGATTATTGAGCAGTTAAAAGCATGATGTTAAAAAGGCCTTGCACCAAGCAAGTGTATTTCATACTATAGCGCGCTGTTGCAAAGCAACATTGTGGAGAGATGGCTGAGTGGCTGAAGGCGCACGCCTGGAAAGTGTGTTTAGGTTAATCCCTAACGAGGGTTCGAATCCCTCTCTCTCCACCATTATTCTATATCAGGGCGCCTCAAGGCGCCTTTTTTGTGCCTGTAATAAAGTTAAATTGATAGTGATAATTACATGTTTGTACCTATTTCATTGAGTTTAAACAAGTTTCATTAATTATGTAATTTATGTATTATGAGTAATTCTTCCATAAATGGATAATTAATGAAGAACATACTGCTCATTGTCACAGGTGCCAGCCCACAAGTATTAACCGAAACTCTTTTTGCGCTTTATCAGCAAGGTAAGCCAATGCCTGAAGAGGTTTTTGTTATTACTACAAAAAGCACCAAGGCTATGCTCACCGATGGATTATTTAAGCAGGGCCATTTAGCTAAACTAATAGCAGATTATAAACTTCCCAACATTAAACTCCCCGATGGAAACATATGGCTTATAGAAGACGATAATGGCCAACCTATTAATGATGCTAAATCTGAAATAGAACAGACCTACATGGCCGACTTTATTACACGTAAAGTATTTGAACTCACCAATAAGAACGATATCAGCATTCATGCATCTATTGCGGGTGGCCGTAAAACAATGGCGTTTTATTTAGGCTATGCCATGTCGTTGTTAGGGCGCGAGCAAGACTCACTTAGTCATGTATTTGTTAATGATGAATTTGAATTTGTCAGAGATTTTTACTACCCAACTCCCCACGACCATATTATTGACGGTAAAAACGGCACTCAAGTTAATTGTATAAATGCAAAGGTAACCCTTGCCGAAATTCCATTTGTGCGAATGCGCCAATCTATCGACGAAACACTCATTGCCAACATGCAAAGTGCATCATTTAGCCAAACAGTAGCAAGCTTAAACTCAGCGCATAAAAAAGATTTAACCTTAGAGGTAAACGCAAAAGCAAAAACACTCACCTTTGCGGGTGTCGAAATTAAACTTACCGCAAAAGAAACCGCCTTTTATTTATGGTTAAACCAATACAGCCAAAGTGAACATAAAAAGCTAGTGGTGAGTCGTGATTTTGAAGAGTCTTTGCGATACAGCAAAGAGTACCTCATACATTTACAGCAAAATAGCAGTGATTTACGTATATTTCGTGATACGTTTGGCATAGAGCCCGAAGATTTTAGAGACGGTTTACACAGTAATTTAAAAGTAATGGAAAAAACCTTTGTGCAACAAACGCGTAGCCGCATAAATAGTAAAATAAATAAGGTGTTACCAAACGAGCTTGCTAAAAAAGTAGCGATTGACTCTAATAACCAAAGTTCTGAAACAAGCTACTGGTTAAGCGCAGTAACACACAATATAAAAATAAATATAACGGCTTAATATTCTCAAGCTTGCAAACGCATAAAAATAATAACGCATGGTAAATTAGTTGATAAGGAAGTAATCAGGAATGAAGCAATCAATGAACTTTGAACACATTCAATCTAAGTGGCCAGAGCTACACCAGTTAGCCGCTTTTGCAGAAGAGTATGCGATTACCGATCCACAAAGCTCATTGGTTAAGCTGCGTTGCTTTGCCGAAAAAGTAGTAGGTTACTTATATAAAGAACTTAGTTTACCTGTTTTACCCACTTCTAACATTTTTGATAAACTTACCGCCGACCACTTTACCAGTACAGTTCCGCGTTTAATAACCGATAAGCTTCACGCCATACGTAAAAGTGGCAACCAAGCCGCCCATGAAGGCAAAGTTGACCAACAACAAGCTATTTGGATATTAAAAGAAAGCTACTTTGTAGCCTCATATTTGTTTATGGCTTTTGCCAATGGCACGCAACAAGAGTGCCCAGAGTTTAAAGCGCCTGAGCAAACACAGCCGACTAATCAAAGTGATGCCGAGTTTGCAAAAAAGAACAAGCAACTCACCAAGCAGCTAGCCGAAAATCAGGCCCGTTTAAAACGCGCACTCGACGAACTAGAAGCCGCAGAGCTTGCACAAAAACAAGCACAGCAGCAAGCAGCAAAACTAAAACAAACTATTGATGCAGAAAAGCTGGCTCAGGTTAAAACCCGCAATGAGCAAATTGTTAACTCTAGTTTTAACTTTAACGAAGACGAAACCCGTAAACGCATTATCGATTTAGATTTACGTAATGCTGGTTGGCACGTTGCACTTGACGACGAATCAACAGAAGACGTTGGCAAAGAAGTAAAAGTAACGGATCAACCTACAACAACAGGCGTAGGTTATGTTGATTACGTATTATGGGATGACGACGGTAAACCACTTGCGGTAATAGAGGCAAAACGCACTCGCGAAAATATCGAAAAAGGCCGCCAGCAAGCAACGCTTTATGCCAACGCGCTCGAAAAGCAATATGGCCAACGCCCTATTATTTTTTATTCAAACGGCTGGGATATAAAAATTCTCGACGACACGCAAGGCTATAATAGCCGTGGTTTATACGGTTACTACTCAAAAGATTCCCTACAGTACTTAATAAAGCAGCGCACACTTAAAAAAGATTTAAATAAAACGCCGATAGATACTGCTGTGGCAGGGCGTTTGTATCAAATGGAAACCATAACCCGAGTGTGTGAGCGCTTTAGCGATAAACACCGCAAAGCGCTTATTGTGCAAGCAACCGGCACAGGTAAAACACGCGTATCTATTGCCCTTGCCAAACGGCTGCTCGATGCAGGTTGGGCTAAGCGCGTACTATTTTTATGTGACCGAAAAGAACTACGTAAACAAGCGGGTAACGCCTTTACCGAATTCACCAAAGAGCCAGTGCATATTGTTGGTAAAAGCGCTAAAAACACAGCTGCCAGCGCGCGGGTATTTATAGCAACGTACCCGGGTATGCTACGCATAATGAACAAGTACGACGTAGGCTATTTTGACCTAATAGTAGCTGATGAATCGCACCGTTCAATTTACAATATTTATGGTGATATTTTTAAATACTTTGATGCACTCGAAGTAGGCTTAACCGCTACACCGGTTGAAATGGTATCGCGCTCAACGTGTGATTTGTTTGGTTGCGATTACAAACTACCCACAGCTAACTACCCACTCGAAGACGCGATAGAGCAAGGCAACTTAGTTCCTTACAAAATTGTAAGTTACACCACACAGTTTTTGCGCGAAGGCATTAAAAAAGACAACCTAACCGATGAGCAAATAGCCCAATTAGAAGAGCAAGGCATTGACCCTAACGAGCTCGACTTTGACGCAAAACAAATAGACGAAGCCATTAAAAATAAAGATACCAACAGGCTCATACTGCGTAACTTAATGGAAAAAGGTCTGCGCGATAAAGACGGCCAACTGCCTGGTAAAACAATCATATTCGCCCGTAACATAGCTCATGCCGAATTAATGGCCCAGTTATTTAGTGAGCTTTACCCGCAGCATGGTGCTAATTTTTGCCGCGTTATTCACTCAAAGTACGAACGGGCCGAAGAGCTAATAGACGATTTTAAATCAAGCGACGAAAACAGCATGCGCATAGCAGTGTCGGTCGATATGCTCGACACCGGCATAGACGTGCCTGAATGCGTAAACCTTGTATTTGCAAAACCTATAAAATCAAAAGTAAAGTTTTGGCAAATGATTGGCCGTGGCACACGCTTATGCGAAAACCTATACGGACCAGGGCAGCACAAAACTCACTTTTTAATATTCGATCACTGGGCAAACTTTGAATACTTCGACGAAAACCCAGAAGAAGACGACGTAAAACAAGCAAAATCGTTACTGCAAAAACTATTTGAAGCGCGGGTAACCCTTGCACAAACGGCCCTCAAAAAAGCCAACATGGATGTGTTTGAGCAAACAATTAAATTAATTCACGACGATATTTGCCTACTGCCAATGGAATCAATATCGGTGCGCGATAACTGGCTAGTGGTCGAAACCTATAAGGATTTTAAACGTCTTAATCAGTTTATCCCTGATGATGTACAAAAGTTACTCGAAGAAGTAGCGCCGCTTATGCAATGGCGTAACATAATGGGGCAAAGTGAAGCGTATAAGTTTGATTTAGAGCTAACCACTATCCAAACACTAATATTTACCGATGCAAACCAAATTGATTTAGCTAAACAAAGTGTAATGAACAAGGTTGAATCGCTTCAAATGCACCTAAACGAAGTGCGTAGCAAAGCACCTGCCATAGCAGAAATACAAACACAGCAATATTGGCAGTATTTAACCCATGCAGCACTTGAGCAAAGCCGCATTAATTTACGCAGTATTATTCACCTGCGTAATAAAAGCGTGAAGCCACCAACAAGTGATTTTGTACTTGATATAACTGAAGACGAAAACCAAATACACGAAGCCGACAGGCTTACAAAAATAGTCTCTATTGATTATCAAATATACCGCCAAGAGGTAGAAAAAACACTCACCCCGTTATTTGAAACCGACAGCGTACTTAAAAAAATTCGCAACGGCGAACAAGTAACCGAAGCCGACTTAGCGCAATTAAGCTCGTTAGTGCATACGCAAAACCCAAATGTTGATTTAAATACATTAAAAGAGTTTTTTCCTGAATCAACCGCGACGCTCGACAAAATATTGCGTACCATAGTCGGCATGGATAAAAACGCCATAGAGCAGAGCTTTACTACCTTTGTGCAGCAAATACACACTCATGTAAATGCTAAACAACAACGCTTTATTGGTATGTTAAAAAACCACCTGATTCGCCACGGCGCTATTGAAATAGCCCAGCTTTACGATGCGCCTTTTACACAAATACACGACATGGGGCTCGATGGCGTATTTAGCGAGCAACAAGCCGACGTAATTGAGCAATTTATTAAGCAGTTTGATGTAGAATTGGGCGATAAAAACCATACGGTAGATAAAGAAGTGAGGCTGTAAATGAGTAATGAGTTGGAGATTTACCAAAACGAAGATGGTAGTTTACAGCTAGCTGTTGCTTTACAACACGAGAGTCTTTGGTTATCTCAACTACAATTGGCCCAGTTATTTAATACGTCTACTGATAATATTAGTTTACACTTAAAAAATATTTATCAGTCAGGTGAACTTGATGAAAATGCAACTACCGAGGATTACTCGGTAGTTCGTCAAGAGGGTAAACGCCAAGTAAAACGTAAATTAAAACACTATAACCTTGATGCAATCATATCTGTGGGCTACCGCGTTAACTCAACCCAAGCAACACGCTTTCGCCAGTGGGCAACTAAAACATTAAAGCAGCATTTATTAAAAGGCTACACCTTAAATCAAGAGCGATTAGCACAAAACGCAACAGAGCTAGATAACGCATTACAACTCGTTAAACGAATTGCTGTTTTGCCACAAAACAGTGAATTTGGTGCAGGGCTTGTAGATATAATTGCCAGTTACACGCAAACCTTTTTATGGCTACAACAGTATGATGAAGGACTGCTTAATTCACCAAAAGGGGAGTTAGGCGGCGCACTTACACCACTTAATGATGCAAAAATCGCAATTTCACAGCTTAAGCAAAACCTTATAAACAAAGGTGAAGCCACCAAGCTATTTGCACAAGAGCGTAACAGCGGCCTAAATGCCATTTGGGGCGCTTTAGATCAAAGTGTATTTGGTGAGCCTGCCTACCCAAGCGTAGAAAGTAAAGCCGCGCATTTATTATATTTTGTTGTTAAAAACCACCCGTTTAGTGATGGCAATAAACGCACCGCAGCATTTTTATTTGTCGATTTTCTAAATCGAAATCAACGCCTGTTAAATGAGCATTATCAACCCGTAATAAACGATACAGGGTTAGCGGCTATTACTTTATTAGTAGCAGAGTCAAACCCTAAAGAAAAAGACACCATTATTCGCTTAATCGAAAATTTATTAAGCCAAAATTAAATAGCACAAAACGTAGGTTGGATAAGCCAGAGCGCCATCCGACGATGTTGGATAAGCCAAAGCGCTATCCGAGGATGCTGGATAAGTTAGAGCGCCATCCAACACCATGATATAAAATTTAATCAATATAATGAGCGCAATAAACCGCTCACACTAGGAAAACTATGATCACCGGACCTTTAAAAAGTAAAATAGATAAGCTATGGGAAGAATTTTGGACAGGCGGCATCACTAACCCGCTAACCGTAGTAGAGCAAATTACTTTTTTAATGTACGCCCGTATGCTCGACATGAACGAGCAAGCCGATGAAAAACGAAGTGCACGTACTAAGCAGCCGTTTAACCGCCGCTTTAACGACGATGAGCAACATATTCGTTGGCAAAACCTGCGCCATTTAGGCGCAGAAGAGCTATACAAACTGGTTAAAGATGAACTGTTTCCGTACTTTTCAAAAACCTCAGGCGATGTTTCGCCAGAAGGCGCGATATTTAACGAGTTTATGAAAGACGCGCAATTGATGATTCAAAAGCAAAGCCTATTGGTAAAAGCGGTTGAAATGGTAAACGACCTGCCGCTTGAAAACTCAGACACCAAAGGCGATTTATACGAATACTTGCTTAGCAAACTCAACACCGCAGGCATAAACGGCCAATTTAGAACGCCGCGCCACATTATACGCGCCATGGTCGAAATGATGGACCCAGATGTAACCAGCCAAATATGTGACCCATCAACCGGCACCGGTGGCTTTTTATCGGTAAGTTACGAATACCTATTGCAAAAATACACATCAGCCGAGGGCATAGAGCGCGAGCCCGTGCTTGATGTAGATGGTAACGTACAATGTGATGATAGCGGCAAACCGCTTGCAAACTTACTTTACTCAGGCGATTTAATAACCCCAGAGCAGCGCAGCCACATAGATGCTCACATGTTCAACGGCTTTGACTTTGACGCCACCATGCTACGCGTAGCCGCTATGAACTTAGTAATGCACGGCATTAAACAACCGGGCATTCATTATCAAGATACCCTAAGCCAAAATTTTAAAGAGCATTACCCGCAAAAGGCCAAAGAAGGGTACGACATAATACTCGCCAACCCGCCATTTAAAGGCAGCCTAGACGAAGAAGACGTATGCCCCGAGTTATTACGTAAAGTAAAAACTAAAAAAACCGAGCTGCTATTTGTCGCCCTTATTGAGCGCATGCTAAAAATAGGCGGGCAATCTGCGACTATCGTGCCCGACGGCGTATTATTTGGCTCATCAAAAGCGCACGTACAACTGCGCCAAATGCTGGTGGATAACAACCAGCTAGAAGCGGTAATTTCACTGCCAAGTGGCGTGTTTAAACCCTACGCCGGTGTTTCAACCGCCATACTTATATTTACCAAAGGCGGCAGCACCGACCACGTATGGTTTTACGACGTACAAGCCGACGGTTTTAGCTTGGATGACAAACGCACGCCAATAAAAGACAACGACTTACCAAGCCTAATTAGCGAATTTAAAACGCGCGATAAGTCACAAGCGACAAGTGATACTAACGATAAAACCCAAAAGGCGTTTTGGGTAAGTAAAGACGACATAGCCAGCAACAAATACGACCTGTCAATCAACCGCTATAAAGAAGTGGTATACGAAGAAGAAACGTACGATCCGCCAAAAGAGATTTTAGGTAAATTAGTGAGCTTAGAAAACGAAATTCTGACTGATTTAAAAGAGCTGGAGGGGATGTTGTGAGTTGGCCGTTGGTGAAATTGGGTGACATTTTTAAGATTACTTCGGGTGGTACTCCTTCACGGAAGAAAAAGGAATACTACGAAGGTGGAACTATACATTGGGTAAAAACAGGCGATTTACATCATAAATATGTTGAATCTGCATCAGAATTTATTACTCAAGAAGGACTAGATGGATCATCAACTAGATTATACCCTAAAGGAACTGTATTACTTGCGATGTATGGTGCCACAATCGGTGCATGTTCTATTTTGAATGTCGAAGCTTGTACAAATCAAGCATGTGCAGCTTTTACCCCTAACGAAAAAATCGATTTGGAGTATTTCTATTATTTAATGAAAGATTGCAAATCTGATTTTGTTAAAGCAGGTTCTGGAGGAGCACAACCAAATATATCGGCCTCATTTTTAAAAGAATTTGAAATCCCACTTCCCCCACTGGACGAGCAAAAACGAATCGCCGCGATTTTAGATAAAGCCGACACCATCCGCCGCAAACGCCAACAAGCCATCAAACTCGCCGACGACTTTCTACGCAGCGTATTCCTAGATATGTTTGGTGATCCTGTTACTAATCCAAAGGGCTGGGAAGTTAAGAGTTTAAAAGATATAGCAAAAATTCAAATTGGACCGTTTGGAACTCAACTGCATAAAGAAGATTATATTGAAGGCGGAATACCCTTAATAAACCCAACACATATTGTTAAGGGAAATATTGTCCCAAAAACGAATTTGTCAGTATCTAATGAAAAGCACGCGACTCTTTCTGAGTATCATTTGAAAGTTGGTGACATAATAATGGGGCGAAGAGGTGAAATGGGACGCTGTGCAATTGTTAATGAAAAAGAAGCTGGATGGATGTGTGGAACAGGGAGCTTGTATATTAGACCTAATAAAGCAGGTGTATTTTCAGAATATTTAAATAAATTACTTTCAAGCCAAGCGATTAAAAATCATCTGGAATCAGAATCGCAGGGAGCCACAATGCCCAATTTAAATAAAAATATTGTTGGGAATATCCAAATTCCTGTTCCAAGTGATGAAGTTTTAGATGACTTTACTCGACTAAAAGTGAAATTTCTCAAGTTGACAGAAACCTCGCAGAACTTTGCTAATGAAATGATTTTTGAGTCCTTAAGCCAAAAAGCCTTTGCTGGCGAACTATAATAGCGCTATTTATAAAAATAAGAACAAGGAAGTTAAATGATCGAACGTGAATTAAATAACATCATAACCGAGACTCAGCTTTTAAAACAAGCAGCTTACTTTTTGCGTAACGGCCGTACACCGGGTTATTTATTAATGTTGGATAAGCCGAAGGTGTCATCCAACGTTATTGGTTGTGCATTATAAATGTAATACGGCTTGAGGTGATGTTGCTTTGTTGGGTGGCGTGACTTCGTCACTTAACCAACCTACGTGTATTGACCTTACGTAGGTTGGATAAGCCGAAGGC
>NZ_BADW01000117.1:0-81983 GCF_000241165.1 Pseudoalteromonas sp. BSi20439 | reverse complement strand
CTTTCCTTAGGTAAAACCTAAGTAAGTTATTGCTGTTGGTCACTCAGTTTAAATTGAGACTCTAAATTTGTTTGCCTCGTTACTTGCTCAATAAAGAACGAAGTAGCTTGGCTGTTAGAACTCAATCTGTACGAGTGCCCACACAGATGATTGCTTTATATTGTTAAAGAACGTTGCGATTAAAGCGTTTAACTTTATCTCGCTAGGGCTGCGTATATTACGCTTTCCTATTTTTTTGTCAACACTTAATTTTTTTAAACTCGAAAGTTTTCAGAACTAAGTTTTACTCGACTCACTGAGTAGCTCGTGCCTCGCTATGCGTTGCGCTCTGCCGTCTCAGTGGGGTCGCATTATAGGGCGAATCGATTTTAACGCAAGCGTTTTTAAAGGCTTTTTTGCATTTAATTTTTACCTCAAAGATACCCCACCTAGACACACACGTTACCCACAAACCCCTGTGGATAACCCTGCATTTATCCTCTTTTTAAATGTAGAAAACAAAAAAGCATCTTTAGTTAGATGCTTTTATAAAGGTTCTAATAGCCGTTAATATAAAATACTATAGAGCTTGCGGCGATATTTAGCGGCTAATGCATCGCCGTCAGGTAAAGAGGCGATTATTGCTAAGAAGTTTGGTTTGGCTTCATCATAGTTAAGATCCTTTTTAAGGATAGTAAAGAGTGCTTCTAATGCCTCTTCTTTCCTTCCCGCTTCATTTAAAAGGTTACTTAGCTGCATTTGCAAATCAAGTTCATTTGGATGTTTAGCGACTTTTTCTTGAAGTTCTTTTATCTGCGGTGAATCGGTTGCCTCTAATGCGGCCTCACATTTTGCCTTAATATTATTAAAGTATGCATCTTGCTCTTTTACATCTATTGTTTCTATTAACGCAGCGGCTTCATCGAGTTTGTGGATTTGTATACATATATCTGCCAGTACTAATTTAATCCTCGCATTTCGACTATCAAGTTCATACGCTTGTTTGGCATAAGTAAACGCGGCATTTAAGTCGCTATTAATCAGTGCTTGCTTAGCCTGCTCTAATAATAAGTCTTGTTGAGCTGGTAAATGTTTAGATAATGCATCACGAACTTGGCTTTCTGTTTGAGCACCCGCTAATACATCAACTGGAGCTGAGTCTTTTAATAACACTAAAGTAGGTAAGGTTTGCAATCCAACTTGTTGGGCAAGTTGAGAGGCAAGTGCCTGCTCTGCATCGCAGTCTAAGTTTGCGACTACTATATAGCTGCTGTATTCAGCAGCTAACTTATCTAAAATAGCTGTTTGGCTAATACACTCAGGGCTTTGTGGAGAAAAAAAGTTAAGTAGTACTAACTTTTGTTGTGATGTTTCACCCAATACTTGCTGAAGGTTTTGTGCGTTAAGACTAACTATATTGCTCATTGAATTATTGCCATGTTCATCTATTTAGGTTTTTATATGGTGATGAAGATAATAATTACAAGTCATCTGTTTAAATCATTTAAATACAATAGAAGGTAGTGAGGGAAATATGAAATTAGCGTATGTAAGTGCATTGTGTTTATTAGTCAGCCCATTATTGAATGCGCAAGCACTTAAGTTGGATCTTGATACCAGCATGCCGGCAATAGAAAAACTTTACTTAGACCTACATCAATCACCTGAATTGTCATATAAGGAAAAGCAAACAGGTAAAAAAATCGCTGAACGACTTCAGAAATTAGGGTTTGACGTAACCGATAATGTAGGTGGCTATGGTGTAGTCGGAATTTACAAAAATGGTCAAGGCCCTACCGTCATGATCAGAACTGATACCGATGGCCTGCCTATAACAGAGCAAACAGGCAAAACTTACGCATCAATTATTACCACAATTAATGATCAAGGTAGTGAAGTTGGCGTTATGCATGGCTGTGGTCATGATATTCATATGAGCTCTTTTATTGGTACTGCTGAGCAATTAATTACGCATAAAAATAAGTGGCAAGGTACTTTAATGATGGTTGCTCAACCCGCTGAAGAAGTAGGCGGTGGTGCAAAAGCAATGCTCAAGGAAGGATTATTTAACAAATACGCTAAACCAGATCATATTATTGCTTTGCATGTAAGCGCTAGCGTTGCTGCGGGTAAAGTGGCAATGAAAAATGAATACACCATGGCCAGTGTTGATTCTGTTGATATTAATATAAAAGGCAAAGGTGGCCATGGTGCTTACCCGCATACAACTATCGACCCTGTGATCATCGCAGCTCGAACGATACTTGCACTACAAACAATTACTAGTCGTGAGCTTTCTCCACTTGAGCCTTCAGTGATAACGGTGGGTTCCATTCATGGTGGCTCTAAACACAATGTTATTTCTGATGAAGTTAAGTTACAACTTACGCTACGCAGCTACAATCCAGATATACGTAACGCACAAATAGCGGCAATTAAACGTATTACTGCAGGTATAGCACAAAGTGCAGGCCTTGAGGAATCTCTCTACCCTGTAGTGAAAGTTCATGAAGATGAATCAATTCCATCAACTTACAATAACCCAGTACAAACTAACCTTGTTCGAAACGCTATAAAAAGTGCGATAGGTGATGCAAACGTGCTCGAAACAGAAGCGGTAATGGCCGGTGAAGACTTTGGATTATACGGGCGCACCGACGAAAATATTCCTATCACCTTATTTTGGCTAGGTGGCGTTAACCAACAGCAGTACGCCAAGGCAATAAAAAATAACGAAACACTGCCCTCGTTACATTCAAGTAAATTTGCGCCTGATTATAAAGTAGCACTGCCTACAGGAATAAAGGCAATGAGTAACGCCGCTGTGGCACTATTCAATCAGTAACCTTCAACGCTACATGTAAGCCCTGCGATTAATTTACCGCAGGGCTTTTTTTATAACTCGACTTTTTATACGGCGCTTTTTTTGTACGTTTGGCAAAGCGCTTTTTAGGTGACGTTTTAGGTAACAGTGCAAATGCCTGACTATTGCAGTTCGCCGCTTGACTTACAAAATTAGTTAAATCGGCTAATAAAGGTTGTATAAACTGCTGATAACTCATTGCTTGCTCTGCAATATCACCTAAACTCGACTCCCATTTTGCAGTTAAGTCGGGGCTTGATAATCCCTCTGGTAATACATTAATTAATGCCAGACCTGTTTCAGTTGCTTTAATTGCTTTTCCCTCACGTTTTAAAAAGCGACGTTTAAATAACAGCTCAATAATGCCTGCACGCGTTGCTTCTGTACCGAGGCCATCTGTTTCTTTTAATATTTTTTTGATTTGCAGGTCTTTTACATAACGGCTAATTCCCGTCATAGCAGCAAGTAAGGTTGCATCGGTAAAATGAGCCGGAGGAGATGTATGCTTTTGCACCACTTCACCTTTAGTACAAGTAAGTGCCATGCCTTTTTCTAAATAAGGTAATGTAGCTTCTTCTTTAAGTTCCGACTTACCCATGAGCAATTTAAAACCTAAGCTTACATCTTGCTTTGCACTTGCTTTAAATAAACCACCGGCTATGGTTACCTCTACTTTGCTTTCGTTGTAAATGTAGTCGGGATAAAACTGAATTAAATAGTGTCGACTTATTAACTGATAAATTTTTGCTTCATCATTGGCTAAACTCACACTTTTTAACTGTTTAGCTGTCGGCACAATGGCGTGATGAGCGGCCACTTTTGCATCATTAAAACATTTACTACGTTGTTTTGCATTTGCCTCATTTACCAGCTCTACTGACTGCCCACCATTTACGGCTATCGCTTTTAAAATAGCAGGTGCATCTTGGTGATGCTCTCTCGGTAAGTAACGGTTATCTGAGCGTGGGTAGGTAATTAATTTATGACGTTCATATAAAACTTGGCAAATATCGAGTACTTTTTGTGCTGGCATCCCAAAAGCTTTAGCAGCATCTATTTGTAAAGCAGATAAGTTATAAGGAAGAGGCGCGGTTTGTTTTTTTTGCTTTTGCTCAAGCGCTGTTACATTTGCGGGCTGATTAGCAATGCGTGAAGTCACATTTTCGGCTAAGGCTTTATTAAGTACTCTGCCCTCTTCATCTTGATATGGTTCGCACGCTTTACTCGGTATCCACTTAGCAGTAAATGATTGCTGCTCAGGTGTAACAAGATGAGCAAGTACTTCATAAAATGGTTTGGATACAAAATTTGCGATTTCATTATCACGATTTACAACTAAACCTAAAATAGGTGTTTGAACTCGCCCAACCGACAACACATTACCAAAGCCCGCTTTTTGCCCAGCTAGCGTATAAGCCCGCGTTAAATTCATACCAAACAACCAATCAGCACGAGACCGCGCTAAAGCAGATACACTTAAAGGGATAAAATCACGGTTAGCCCGCATAGAGTTGAGTGATTTTTTTACCGCAGTTAAGTTTAAATCACTGATCAATAAACGCTGAATATTTTGTTTTTTTGCTTGGCTGATTTTTGCTTGTTCTATAACTTCATCAACTAATAACTGGCCTTCACGGTCAGGATCGCCAGCATGTACAAGTATTGTTGCTTGTTTGATTAGCTTTTTTAAAATGGTAAGCTGCTTACGGGTTTTTGTTTTAGCTTTTAATTGCCAGTGTTCAGGCACAATAGGTAAATGCTCAAATTGCCATTTTTTAAAACGTTCGTCATAGTCATCAGGTTCTGCTTGCTCGAGCAAATGGCCTATGCACCAAGACACATAATCACCATTCGCCACTTCAATATAACCATCGTGTTTTTTATGAGGTTTTGGAAGCGCATCTGCAATAGCGCGTCCTAATGAAGGTTTTTCAGCAATATAAAGTTTCATAACCACACCCTAACACTGTTCATATAAACAGTAGTTTAGCATATCAGTTTAAAACTGGGGATATTTTTATAGTTTCTAACTTAAAGCTTTATTTCGCTTATTAACAAAAAGATATAAAAGAGGCAGGTAGCAGACAACAACAGTGGCAATATTTATTAAAGGCATAAATGTTTGATACATCACAGTGCTATAAGATAAATCCCAAAGGTGTCGGTCAACTAAGCGAAATAATTGAAGAATGGGTGCACCAATAACAATAAGCTGCCCAAGTAAACATTGCCACAAATGCACTTTATCTTTAAGACCCCAATAAGCAATAAGTGCCATCCAAGTAATATCTGTTAATGCCCATACAAGGTAACGGTATATATAAATACCATCATCAAACGCCATTAAACTTGAGTAGGTCACAGTGCCAAATAAGAAAAAGCGGCAGTAATAACAACGAACCTAAGAGCTAAATAATCTTTGAGGATAAAGAATATAAAAATAGCCGGACTCAAAATAAGAACCCAGCTTTTGCTTAATATACTTACAAAATACAAAAACCATTCAGGCAAACTAAATAACCTTACTTAACTTTTGTATCTTCATCAGTTCCATCGCCGTTACCAGGCATACTACAATACTTAGTTAACATATTCGCCCCATTACATTTGTTAAGAATGTTGCATTCCATGCTAAAAAAGGTACATAGCCAAGTCATTCTATCTTACATCAATTGGCGCTGACTCTTTTGCCTTGCCTTGTAAAATTGATATTTCTACACGGCGGTTACGTCTTCGATCTTCGCGGGAATCGTTCGGCACTAAGGGCCTAGTTTCTGCACGTCCTACCACCATCATTCTGGTTTTATCAAAACCTGGAACTTTTTGTAATTCACTCGCTACCGCAACTGCGCGTTTAGATGATAAATCCCAGTTATTAATGTAAAGCTCGTTGGAAACCTGAAAATCATCCGTATGACCAGACACCGTAATTTCACCGGGTACATCTTTAAGTAATCGGCCAATATCTTGAATGATAGGTTTAAATTGTGGTTGTAAAAATGCACTCCCCGATGGAAACGAGCCATTTTCTCTAATACGAATTATGATTTGCTGCCCTAAAGATTCAAGCTCAATAGCCCCATCAATAATTTGCTTTTCAAGCTGTTGTGCAATTTTTTTAACTAAGTCATTTATTTGTTCTTGATCGGCAGCAGAAACTGCAGGCGCTGAAGCAACTTCCTCAGAGGTACTACTTGATTCACCACCTCGCTTTTCACCACGTTGCTCTTGACGTCCACCTGCGGAGCTTTCATCTCCCGCCTGAAACTCAAGCATTTGTTGGGTCATTTCAACCGTTTGTTGCTGAATGGTTTCTATAGGAGTTGGCTCAGGTTTACCCGGCGTAAACTCCATAGCAATAACAGATGTCCCTTTTGGAATGTCTTTTACTTCTATTTTATTTTGTACACCAAAAGCAAACTTCATAGAGCCTGCAATTTGCTTAAATTTAAGCACATCCATTTCAGAAAACGCGAGTAAGAGTACAAAGAAGCACATTAATAGCGACATTAAATCGGCAAATGTCCCCATCCATGCAGGTAACCCTGGGGGTGGGCATTTACACTCTTCATCAGACATAATTATTCCTCAGTGTTTACTGCGCGTTTTGACTCAGCCAAATAATTTTTCAAGATCCCTTCGATTACTTTAGGGTTTTGGCCATCTTGAATACCTAATACCGCATCCAAAATAAGTCGCTGGTTCATTGCTTCTTCGTCTTTACGCAATTCAAGTTTTACCTGAATAGGAATAGCGACAACATTCGCCAAAAATGCCCCATATAACGTTGTTAATAAGGCGACCGCCATGGCTGGACCGATTGCTTTTGGGTCATCCATATTTGATAACATAGCCACCAAACCGATTAATGTACCGATCATCCCCATTGCAGGAGCAATATCACCTAACGATTTGAATAAGCTTGCACCCATTTCATGACGAGTTGTTGTGAGGGAAATATCTTTTTGTAATGTTGCACGCACTACATCTGCATCATGTCCATCTACAAGCATATCAACGCCTTTGCGCATAAATGGATTTGGAATTTCAGCCTCTTCTAATGCTAAAAAACCACCTTTACGGGCAGAGTCAGCAAGTTCGACAGCTTTCTCTATTAACGCTTCAGGGGGTTCAATTTTAAACATAAACGCTTTTGCACAAACCTTACCAATGCCAAAAAATTGCGACATAGTAAAGTTAGATAAAACGATAAAAAGGGAACCACCAAACACAATAACCACTGAAGGGGTATTGTAAAACATAGCGACTTCACCGCTACTACTCATAAACATGGACATGACAATTAAGCCAATTGCGCCAAGGATCCCAATAATGGTTGCTAAATCCACATTCCCTCCAAAGGTTTTATATTTTTTCTTCGCAAGCGTTGTTATTAATTGTTTATCGGCAAGATACTGAAATACTTAAGTGATTTTTATGATAACCGAAAAAGTTAAGCGCTCATCTATTTTAGATCAACTATCGCAATCTATCTAACACTCAATTTTAAACATGTTAAAAAATAACTAAGAAGCGCAATAAAACCCAATTAACAGCATTTATCTATCAAAAAACCATATCATTCTTTGACCTAGTTTAGCATTCCCCCTAAAATTGGCGTCTAAATTTATTATGTAAGTTGAAAATAAAGATGGCGACTAAAAAACCTGAAAATTTAAGTTTCGAACAAGCACTAGAAGAGTTAACAACAATTGTCAGTGAAATGGAACAAGGTGATTTATCGCTTGAACAGTCTTTAAAGCAATTTGAGCGCGGTATTGCATTAGCCAGTGCGTCTTCTGGCAAACTTCAACAAGCCGAACAAAAGGTGTCGATATTAATGGGTAATGACGAAAAAGCACCGCTTACTCAATTTGATAACGATATGGAATAATTGTGAGCATAAAAGAACAAATAAAGCTCGCTCAAGATGACGTAGCTAATACGCTCAATCTTTATTTCGAACAACCTCTTGAAAGCGACAACACTATAAAAGAAGCCACACATTATAGTCTAATGAATGGCGGGAAGAGATTACGCCCTTTTTTGGTTTATACCACAGGCAAAATGCTCGGTGCTGAAAAACGTGATTTAGATGTGCTAGCAGCAGCGATAGAATGCATTCATAGTTATTCATTAGTGCATGACGATTTACCCGCTATGGATGACGATGATTTACGTCGTGGCCGTCCTACATGTCATATTGTCTATGGTGAAGCACAAGCTATTTTAGCAGGTGACGCACTGCAAACCTTAGCGTTTGAGCTTATTGCTAAGCACACATTTAAATGCTCAACAGAAGCTCAGTTAAAAATGATTGCAGAATTAGCACATGCTTCTGGCTTGCAAGGAATGGTCGCCGGGCAAGGCCGCGATATTGCAGCAACAGATAAAGTTATTACGGTTGATGAATTAGAACGTATTCATAAACTTAAAACAGGCGCATTAATAAATTGTGCGATTACTTTGGGCGCACTTTGTGCCCCTAATATTAGCCAACACACTTTAGATAACTTATCTACTTTTGGGTATGCTATCGGGCTGGCCTTTCAGGTTCATGACGACATTTTAGATGTTGAGGGCGACACACTAACTTTAGGTAAGCCTCAAGGGTCAGATATTGCTGCGAATAAAGCGACATACCCGGCTTTATTAGGTATGCTAGGTGCTAAGCAAAAAGCACTAAATTTGATACAACAAGCCCATGAGGCGTTAGCTAATATTGACGCAGACACAACCAGCTTAGCAGCATTGGCAAACTATTTAATTGAACGTGACCATTAAACATGGCTAAAACGTATTAAATCTTAGAACAAAATTATTACTAAATATTAAGCCGCCTCTTAAACTTAGCTTTTTTGAGGGAAGTTAATATTAGCGAAGGATATATAAAAAACCATGACACTTGATAGCAGCAAGTATCCATTACTTAATTTGGTGAACGAACCAGCCCACTTGCGAGACTTAGCACAAGATAAGCTTCCTGCATTTAGCCATGAATTGCGTGATTACTTACTCAATTCAGTATCGCAAAGTAGCGGCCATTTAGCGTCTGGTTTAGGAACCGTAGAACTTACCGTTGCATTACATTATGTGTACAACACTCCCGACGATCGTTTGGTTTGGGATGTAGGTCATCAAGCCTACCCACATAAAATACTAACGGGACGTCGTGACCAAATGCACACCATTCGCCAAAAAGATGGATTGCACCCATTTCCATTTAGAGACGAAAGTGAATACGATACCTTTAGTGTTGGCCATTCAAGCACCTCTATTTCAGCGGCGCTGGGTATGTCTATTGCTGCGCAAAAAGAAGGCAAAGGTCGTAAAACCGTGGCGGTGATAGGCGATGGCGCAATTACCGCAGGTATGGCCTTTGAGGCGATGAATCACTTAGGTGATGTTAAATCAGATATGTTGATTATTTTGAACGATAACGAAATGTCGATTTCTGAAAACGTCGGCGCGTTAACCAATCATTTTGCGCGTATTTTATCAGGTAGCTTTTATACCAACATCCGCGAAGGCAGTAAAAAGCTTCTTTCTGGTGTACCGCCGGTAAAAGAACTTGCCAGCCGTATGGAAGAACACATTAAAGGGATGATGATCCCGGGTACTTTTTTTGAAGAATTAGGCCTAAATTACATTGGTCCAATTGATGGCCATGATGTAAATATGCTTGTAGATACGCTACGCAACATGCGTAACTTAAAAGGCCCACAGCTGCTGCATATTAAAACCCAAAAAGGCAAAGGCTATAAACCAGCAGAAGCCGATCCTATTGGTTATCATGGCGTACCAAAATTTGACCCTGCAACATCAAGCCTGCCGAAATCTAAGCCAGGCGCTGCAACTTTTTCAAGTGTATTTGGTGATTGGCTGTGCGACATGGCAGAGCAAGACAACAAGCTAATGGCAATTACCCCTGCGATGCGTGAAGGTTCAGGAATGGTGCGCTTTTCTAAAGAACACCCAGAACAATATTTTGATGTCGCAATTGCAGAGCAGCACGCTGTAACCCTTGCTGCAGGTTTTGCTTGTGAAGGGTTAAAACCCGTTGTTGCTATCTACTCTAGCTTTTTACAACGTGCGTATGACCAACTAATTCACGATGTTGCATTGCAAAACCTACCGGTATTATTTGCTATTGACCGCGCAGGTATTGTCGGAGCCGATGGTGAAACCCATCAAGGCGCCTACGACCTAAGCTTTATGCGCTGTATTCCTAACATGGTTATTATGGCACCTAGTGACACTAACGAATGCCGTCAAATGCTATACACTGGCTATCAAGCCGATTGCCCTGTAGCCGTGCGTTACCCGCGTGGTAGTGCTGGCACCGCAGACATTCAAAGTGCTATGCAACAGCTCGAAATTGGTAAAGCGAATGTAATTAAACAAGGAACTAAGGTGGCTATATTGTCATTTGGTACCTTGCTTGAAAACGCGCAACTGGCCACAGATGAGCTCAATGCGACTTTAGTTAATATGCGATTTATTAAGCCACTTGATACAGGGTTAATTGATGAGCTTGTCGCTAACCACGATATTATTGTAACGCTTGAAGATAATGCAATTTCTGGTGGTGCAGGCTCGGCTGTTAATGAGTATTTAGCTACCCAAAAAGCGGCTGTAAAAATACTTAACTTAGGTATACCGGATGAATTTATTAAACACGGTACACAACAGCAAATGCATGATGAAATGGGGTTAGGTGGACAAGGTATATTAACTACAATTAAAGCATTTATGAGCTAATACTTATAGTGTTTAATAAAAAAGGAGCCATTGGCTCCTTTTTTGTTGCTCACTTATAATCTCTAGCGCATCCACACCTTAATGTCGGCCAAGCCATTACTTTGCAATAAGCCAATCTGCTGTTCAAAGTTCGGGTTTTGCTCAAACTCAAATGCATCTAATTGCTCATCAAAGGTAATGTTAGCAACGCCATCGCCACCGCGTTTTTTAACTTGATGCAATGCGATATCAGCTAAATTAATCGATGTCTCCCAGCTAATAACTTGACCACCTAACAGGGGGAGCGGATAGAAAGACCAACCCACTGATGAGGTAATACTCGTTGTTTCGCCGTTCGGAAGCTGGAAGTTATAATCGGCAATGGCTTGGCATAACTCTGACACATAGCTGTCGATTAAATTACACTTAAAGTCACGCAATAACAGTAAAAACTCATCACCACTCCAACGTGCAACGTAATCAGAGCCTTGAGTACGGGAGTTAAGTAATGCCGCCACTTGTTGTAAACAGCTATCTCCAGCAATAGGGCCATAAGCATCATTAATACGGCTAAAGTTATCTAAATTAATAATTAATAACACCAAAGATTTGCCCTGAGCCTGTAATGACTGCGAATTACGCTGAAAATGCTCAATATCTTTTGGTAGTTGATCAAACAAGAAACGACGACTTCTCAGCCCAGTTAGCTCATCAGAGTGACTAACAAGTTTAAGCTGAGAATTTACTTGGTTTAATTTATCATTCGCTTGACGAAGCTCTAGGGTTCGTTCAGTAATAAGCCCTTCGAGTACTTGTTGCTTACGTCGCTCTTGAACTTTAAATACCCAAAACACTAAATAAAACAGCAGTACAAAACCACTGGTGATCAGTAATCTAAAGTAGATGGTTTCACCAAACCGTTCAGGAACAACAAACGCATATTCGGCTGATTGCGCTTTACCCCAATCCTCACCTTGGCGTTTAGTTTCTAATTCAAATAAAAACATACCGGCGGGTAAATTTGTATAAATTGCTTCTCGACGGGTATTTGCATAGCGCCAATCGTTATCAAGCCCATTAAGTTTATATCTAAACTCAATACTTGCCGGAGCGTAATAATCAATCGCAGTATAGGTAAGTGTCACATCACGCTCATCGGTCTCAAGAACCGGTTTTTCACCTAACGCAGCAGCTGCAAGCTTTCGTGATGGTGTGGTTAAGGTTTCTATAGTTGGTTTAAGTGAGCGTAATCCAAATAACTCTACGTCTTTAGGGATTTCTACAACGCCTTGCAAACTGGGATACCAAATAGAGTTATCCATATCAACCACCGCATCATGGCCTAAACCATTACAACATTGGCTGGCTTTACCATCGAGCTGACGGTCAAATGAAGAGATCACTTCTTCTACTTTTAGGCTTTCGATGTTGGCTTTAAATTGCTCAACAGGCATGCGGTAAACCCCTTTCATGGTGCTTACCCAAATTCGCTTTGAGGTGTCATCGTATTCTAAGCTGAATATAGAACCATATGGCAACCCATTGGCGGCGTCTAGTTGCTGCCATTGCCCTTGTCCACTGCGATAAAACAGGCCATCGTTAAGCGAGCCAATTAAAATGCCTACCCCTTTTATATGTAAAATGCTGGTCACATACGCACTTTCTAAGGTGGTTTGGTCACCTATTTTTTCTATCCCGCGTTCAGTAAAGTAATACGCGCCTTTACTGGTGCCAATAACCCCAAAATTTGGTTTATCTAAAACATAGGTTACAAACTTACTGCCTAAAAAAGCATTGTACGCAAAAGGGTTTAAACCATTGTAATTTAAACGGTATAACCCTCGTCCGGTGCCTACCCAAAAACCACCTTTAGTTGAAGTGCTAATTGCAAAAACTGGGTTATCGCTCAATGCACGAGCAGGGAAACTATATAAGGTATTCGACTCGTAAAAAAACAAGCCTCTGCCAGTAGCAACATAAAGGCGATCGCCATCAAATTGCAGGTCATGCACCGAGGCATTTCCATACTTGGCACTATTAATAACATTAATAAAAGTTTTATCGGCATCAAAATAGCCAACGCCACTTTTATTGGCAATCCATAACTTACCATCAGGTGATTTACTAATTGCCATTACCGCTTCGGTCATTTTAGAAATGGCAGAATGGCGCTCTATTCGCCCTTCGTGAGCAAGCCATAATCCTTCACTAAAACTCGCTAACCATATGTTATTTTCATCATCTCTAAATATATCAGCAAACCAAATACTCTGATCTAACTGGCTGGGTTCAACCCACTGCCAATCATTAGATTTAGCCCTGAACAATAAACGTCCATAGGTTGATACCCACAAGCCGCCATTACCGTCGCTCATAAATTTATACACAGCTGAGTTATTAGCATTGGGCAGTGGAAACGGGCGTAGCTCATCATCTAAATCTAAAAAGTAAGCGCCTAGCTCAGAAGCAAGATATAAATTGCCATTTAAAAAGGATAAGTCGTGAACAATTGTTTGTGCTAAACGATCAGGCAAGGCCACTTTAGCGGTAAGCTCTAAGCGCAATTTAGAAAAATCAGACGCGCTTTGCGTCAGGCGTAATAAATTACGGTCGTTAACCAGCCAAATTCCCTCTGGTGAGAGCGCCATTTTACTGACTGACCCTACTATTTGGGTGATAGCAGTAGCGTTTACAATAGGGCTGGGATTATTTAGTTGGTCGCGCAGCTCTATTTGGCCTCTGTCTATATAATAGAGCCCATTAGCTGCTATCCAAATACTGCCTTGAGAGTCTTCAAGAATGTCTCTAACAGGGCCTTTAATATTAAACTCTTGTGCGGTTAGCTTCTCAGGATCGATAACCACAAGGCCATTTTTCGTGCCTATCCACAACAAGCCTTCACCATCAATCAGTAATTTATTGATGCCATTGCTGGGTAAAAACAGACTATTTTGAGTGTTGTAATTAGTAAAAGTGTTACCATCAAATCGGCTTAATCCGAATTGCGTACCAAGCCACATGTAGCCCTGGTTATCTTGCACCACACTTTTGAGGGATTGTGAGGGAAGTCCGTCTTTAATGTTCCATTGTTTAACTACGTAATCAGTAATTGAAGCCGTACTTGGCATGGCACACATCAAGAGTACACAAACCAATAAAAATCGCATCATAGTGCTGCCACCTAGTTAAACAAATAATAAATTAAAAGGGTAGTAAACCTACTTTTATCAATGCTTGCAAACAAATAAGCGAAAAAATACCTGCAAGTACATCATCGGCCATAATACCAAACCCACCATGAGCACGTTTATCAAGTATACGAATCGGCCCTGGCTTTGCTATATCAAAAAAGCGAAATAGTAAAAAGCCCACTAATAATGTTTGCCAATTCAGTGCTGCACCAATCATCGTTATATAGTAACCAGCGACTTCATCCCAAACAATAGCGGGGTGGTCATGAACTTGGAGGTCATCGGCTGTTTTTCCACATGCCCAAATACCAAATATACTGATCACCACCGCAAATACAATTTGTAACCATAACGGAAAATGCATGGTAATAAAAATAAACGGTAACGCCGCTAAAGTACCAAATGTACCTGGGGCTTTAGGCGCAAGCCCTGTACCAAAACCCAAACCAAAAAATTGATGTGGGCGTTTTAAATTAAATAATCGGTTTTTATTCAAACCTGCTCCTTGGAAAAGTGCTCAAAGCCTTTGTGCTCAAAAACAAACTTTTCACCTTGGTGTAATAATTCTATATTCCCGTCACCACTTTTGATTTGGCCGATACAGGTTGCTTCTACACCGTATTGGCGCAACTTAATATCGAGCATACTCTTATTGCTGTCTGGGACAGTGTAAAGTAGTTCATAGTCATCGCCATAGTTGAGTATAAAAGGAAGCTGTTGCTCAAAATCAAGACTCGCTTGCATCGCATCAGAAGTAGGTACATTTTCAATATTGATTGTTGCACTGACCTGTGACAAATCCAAAATGTGACCTAAATCAGCAAGTAAACCGTCTGAAATATCAATAGCTGATGACGCTAAGCCACGCAAAGCTTGTCCGGCGGCCACGCGTGGCGTTGGAAAGTTTAAACATTTATTAATATGCTTTAAATGTTCAGGTGCAACTGGCAAACCTTGTTTTTTTGACTCAATAGCCAAACCAGCATCACCTAGCGGTCCGGTTACAAAAATCCAGTCGCCCACTTTTGCGCCACTTCGACGCAGTGCTTTACCTTCAGGAACCGTGCCTTTTGCACAAATAGTAATACTGAGTGGGCCTTGAGTCGTATCGCCACCAATAATTTGTACATTAAAGTACTCAGCAATTTCATGCATACCGTCAGTCAGTTCTGCAATCCATTGTGGATCGATACTTGGCAACGTGAGTGCAACCGATACCCATGTAGGCTCTGCACCCATGGCAGCTAAATCACTTAAATTTACTGCCAGAGCTCGATGCCCTAATGCGCGAGGAGAGATATCATGAAAAAAATGCACCCCAGCAACTAAGGTATCTGTTGTTACAGCAAGCTGACAGTTTGCTGGTACAGTGACAAGCGCACAGTCATCTCCAATCCCTAAATTAACATCGCGACGAGTGATACCGCGACCTTTAAAGTAGTGATTAATTAATTCAAATTCCTTCATACACAAAAAAGCCGACCTATGCCGGCTCTCCTTTTTAACGGTTATTTATAACAACTCACTGAAATTAATATGCAGCTTAAGTTGTTATGACTTGCGTAACTGTTTTACAGCTTTATCAAGTACACCGTTTACAAATTTATGGCTATCTTCAGCGCCAAACATTTTCGCTAATTCAATGCTTTCATTGATAGCCACTTTGTAAGGAACATCTTCACGAAATTTAAGCTCGTAGCTGCTTAAACGTAAGATTGCACGTTCAACTTCGTCTAATTCATCAAATGGACGAGTTAAATGAGGCGATACAGCTTCGTCTAGTTGCTTATGATTTACGGCAACTCCACGCGCTAAATCTTTAAAATATTCAACATCAATTTTAGTCACATCGTTTTCGATCAACATTTGTTGTTCGATATCGGCAATTGCATTGCCGCTTAATTGCCATGAAT
Organism: Pseudoalteromonas sp. BSi20439; assembly: GCF_000241165.1. Lineage (NCBI taxonomy): Bacteria > Pseudomonadati > Pseudomonadota > Gammaproteobacteria > Alteromonadales > Pseudoalteromonadaceae > Pseudoalteromonas > Pseudoalteromonas sp. BSi20439. The sequence continues at coordinate 66,297 of NZ_BADW01000117.1, read as the reverse complement.
ACACGGCTTGAAGTGCTAAGATACGTGCTTTACGTCTTGCTGCTGGTTTCACAAAAATTCCTTAAACTTAAATTTTATCTAACACATTAACCATTTCAAGCGCACCTAAAGCAGCTTCGCCGCCTTTGTTACCCATTTTGGTACCTGCGCGCTCAATTGCTTGCTCAATGCTTTCAGTGGTTAATACGCCAAATGCAACCGGGATATCATACTCAAGCGATACTTGTGCAAGCCCTTTATTTGACTCGCCAGCGACGAGATCAAAGTGAGGCGTGCCCCCTCTGATCACTACACCTAAGGCGATAATTGCATCATATTCTTTTTTTGCTGCAACGCGTTTCGCTGCTAAAGGTAATTCAACCGCACCGGGTACGTAAATCACGGTAATATCGTCTTCTGATACTCCACCAGTACGTTTTAGCTCATCAACAGCACCTGCAAGCAAGCTACTACCAATAAAGTCATTAAAACGAGAAATGACAATGGCAAACTTTTTGCCTGGAGCGTATTTATTACCTTCAATAATTTTCATTTGATAACCCTAAAAATAAGTTTAAGCGATTTCGGTTGCGCAAAAATTGATGCGCATTATACCACATAAATAAAATAATAACCTAGCGCGTAATTATTGTGGCTCTACGTAGTCAACCACTTCTAAATGGAACCCTGATAATGCATGGTATTTTTTAGGTAAACTCATCAAACGCATTTTTTGAATACCTAAATCAGCCAGAATTTGCGAACCCACACCTACGGTGCGCGAAGTACCTTGAAATTTACGTGGCGTCACATTTTCACCCTCATCAGCTGCGGCAAACGCTTTTACTGTGGCTTCTAACTCTTCAGTGCTTTCTTGCTTACCTAAAATAACTAAGGCGCCATTATGCTCAGCAATATAAGCCATTGCTTGCGATAAACCCCAACTACGGTCAGCATTGCGATCAGAGAGTAAAATATCGTTAAAGGTACTTTGTAAATGCACACGTACTAAGGTCGGTTCTTGTTGCTTTATTTCACCTTTAAGCAATGCATAGTGTAACTGCCCATCAATGGTGTCTTTGTAAGTCACTAAGTCAAACTCACCATGTTCAGTGGGCAATTTACATTTTGCAACTTGCTCAATTGTGGTTTCGTTTAGGTTACGGTACTCGATTAAATCAGCAATGGTGCCAATTTTAATATCATGTTGCTTAGCAAATACTTCTAAATCAGGACGACGCGCCATGGTGCCATCTTCATTTAGGATTTCTACAATCACTGATGATGGCTCAAGCCCTGCTAAACGCGCTAAGTCACACCCTGCTTCTGTATGCCCTGCACGTGTTAACACGCCGCCTGGTTGCGCCATAATAGGAAAAATATGACCTGGTTGTACAATATCGCTTGGCACAGCGCCTTTCGCGATGGCAGCTTGAACAGTGCGGGCACGATCCGCTGCAGAAATACCTGTGGTAACCCCTTTTGATGCTTCAATAGACATAGTAAAGTTAGTTGAGAATGCGGCACCATTATTTTTTACCATTAATGGTAAATCAAGCTGCGAGCAACGCTCTTGAGTCATCGTTAAACAAATTAGTCCACGGCCATGAGTCGCCATAAAGTTAATGGCTTCTGCACTAATGTGTTCAGCAGCAATAATTAAATCGCCTTCATTTTCTCTGTCTTCATCATCCATTAAAATAACCATTTTACCGGCTTTAATGTCATCAATTATTTCTTGTGCACTGTTTAAATTCATAAGTTGCTCGTATAAGTTGTCAATGTCGTTATTTTATAAAGCCCGCTTTAGCGAGTAAGCTCATCGAAATATCTGAACCCGTAGGTTGTTCAGCCCCTCTAACTAGGCGCTCTAAATAACGTGCTATTTGGTCGACCTCTAAATTCACTTTGGTACCGACTTGAAAATCAGCTATGGTCGTTTGCCCGCTGGTGTGGGGCACAATAGTCAGTTTAAATTTATTACCTTCAACTGCATTAACCGTCAGGCTAATACCATCAATACAAACCGACCCTTTGTAAGGAATGTATTTCATTAAATTTTCATCGGTGGCTAACCAATATTCTGTTGCTCGCGCATTGGCATTAATTGCTGTGATAGTGGCAATGCCATCTACATGGCCAGACACTAAATGACCACCGAGGCGCGAAACAGGTTGCATCGCCTTTTCTAGATTAACGGTTTGCCCTAATGCGTAATGTGCAAACCCTGTTAAGCTAATCGTTTCATTTGATAAGTCTGCACTAAAGCCGTCAATATGCTTATCAACAACCGTCAGGCAGACACCATTGGTTGCAATACTGTCACCTAACTTAACATCACTCATATCAAGGTTTTTACTTTGGATACGAATAGCTAAATCACCTTGTTTTTTTTGTAATAACGCAATTTTACCTGTCGCTTCAACTATTCCAGTAAACATAGTGCTACTCTTTATATAAAATGATTAATGAGCTTTTTTTAGTGCTGTGATACGTAAATCATCACCGATTGGCACACACTCATTAAAAGTTAAATTAATGGTATTTTGCATACTCATTAACTCTGGGAAATTTAGTAAACTTTTAGCATCGCTGCCCATTAATTTAGGAGCAATGTAAAAAACAAACTCATCAATTAAATCAAGTTCTGTCATTTTACCGGCCAGTGTCGCTCCGGCCTCTAGCCACACATTATTAAACTGCAATTGGGCAAGCGTGTGTAACACGGCCAGTAAATCTACTTTATTATTATTTTCAGGTACTTCAATCTGTTTAACAAAATGAGGCCACTGATGCGATTTATCAACCTTGGTGGTAAATATTATCACCTCACTTTGAATTGAAAATAAGGCAAGATCAGGGGTAAGTCTGTTTTGTGAGTCAATAACAACGCGAACCGGTTGGCGCAGTGGTAAATCAGTTGGTAAAGAATACGGTAACTCTTCTGGGCGCACATTTAATTTTGCATCATCCATTAATACCGTATCGGCACCGGTTAAAATTGCACAGCTTTGTGCTCGGTATAGTTGCACATCTTGGCGCGCTGCGGGGCCAGTTATCCATTTACTTTGCCCGTTTTTAAGCGCCGTTTTACCATCTATACTTGCGGCCATTTTGCAAGTCACAAAGGGTAATCCCTGCTCCATGCGCTTAAAAAACCCAAGGTTTAATGCGCGAGCTTGCGCTTCAAGTAACCCGTAAGCGACTTCTATACCAGCATCCGCTAAAATTTTCAGACCTTTGCCTGCAACTTGCGGGTTGCTGTCAACCATTGCGGCAATCACTTTTTTAACACCTGCTGCTTTTAGCCCTTCAGCACATGGCGGTGTTCGACCATAATGACTGCAAGGCTCAAGTGTTACATAAGCGGTTGCGCCTTTTGCATTTTCGCCAGCCATAGCCAGTGCGTTTACCTCTGCGTGACCTTGACCCGCTAACTGATGAAATCCTTCACCTATTACTTTATTATTCTTTACGAGTACGCAGCCAACATTAGGATTAGGAGTGGTGGTAAAGCGTCCTTTTTTTGCCAGTTCAATAGCGCGAGCCATGTAGCGTTTATCATCCTCTGAAAACGAACTTTGCTTGGTCATTACTACTCTCCTAAGCGGGCTATTTCTTCACCAAATTCGCGTATATCTTCAAACGAGCGATACACTGAGGCAAATCTTACATAGGCCACTTGATCTAACTTTTTAAGTGCTTCCATAATGCACTCACCCACCAAATGGCTAGACACTTCGCGTTCGCCAGTGGCTCGCAGCTGCGATTTAATAATATTAACCACTTCGTCAACTTGTTCAGTGCTTACGGGGCGTTTTTCGAGGGCGCGAGTTAAGCCATTTAGTAACTTATCTTCATTAAACGGTTCGCGGCTGCCATCTTGCTTGATGACCCGTGGCATCACTAATTCAGCCCCTTCAAAGGTGGTAAATCGTTCGTGGCATTCATTACATTCACGACGTCTACGTACTTGGTGTCCCCCACCTACAAGGCGAGAATCAATAACTTTAGTATCTTTGGCGGTGCAAAATGGGCAATGCATAACTGTGTGTTTCCGTTTTAAAAACAAAAAATGGCCGCTATTATAGCGGCCATTATCATAACAAAAATGTGTGCAGTTGTGATCTAAATTACTATTTTACTCTTGGATTAAGCGTAAACAGGTAATTTTGCACAAATTGCTTTCACTTTTTCTTTTACTTGCGCTTGTACTGACTCATCTTCGATGTTGTCTAGTACATCACAGATCCAGCCCGCTAACTCTTTTGATTCAGCTTCTTTAAAGCCACGACGAGTGATTGCTGGTGAACCAATACGCAAACCAGAAGTAACAAATGGTGAACGAGGATCGTTCGGTACTGAGTTTTTGTTAACCGTGATATTCGCATTACCTAGGGCAGCATCGGCATCTTTACCTGTGATATCTTTATCGATTAAATCAAGTAAGAATAAGTGGTTGTCAGTTTTACCTGATACTACTTTGTAGCCGCGCTCTTGTAATACTGCAACCATTGCTTGAGCATTTTTAACAACTTGAGCTTGGTATGTTTTAAATTCAGGTTGAAGTGCTTCTTTAAATGCCACCGCTTTAGCAGCAATAACATGACATAAAGGACCACCTTGGCCACCTGGGAAAACAGCGCTGTTTAACTTTTTGTAAATATCTTCATCGCCACACGCAGAAATGATTAAACCACCGCGAGGGCCGGCTAATGTTTTATGTGTTGTGGTTGTTACAACGTGAGCAAATGGCACTGGACTTGGGTAAACACCCGCAGCAATTAAACCTGCAACGTGCGCCATATCAACAAATAAGTATGCGCCTACTTTGTCTGCAATTTCACGGAACTTAGCCCAATCAACAATACCTGAGTATGCAGAAAAACCCGCAATGATCATTTTTGGCTTGTGCTCAAGTGCTAACGCTTCAACTTGTGCGTAATCAATTTCGCCAGTTTCTTCGTTAAGTCCATACTGAATTGCGTTGTATGTTTTACCTGAAAAGTTTACGTGTGAGCCATGTGTTAAGTGACCACCGTGCGCTAGGCTCATGCCTAAAACGGTATCAAGTGGGCTTAATAGTGCTTGGAAAACAGCGGCATTCGCTTGTGAACCGGCATGTGGTTGCACGTTTGCGTAATCTGTACCAAATAATTCATTTGCGCGGTCAATCGCTAACTGCTCAACCACATCAACGTGCTCACAGCCACCGTAGTAACGTTTGCCCGGGTAGCCTTCAGCATATTTGTTAGTAAGTTGAGAACCCTGCGCTTCTAGTACGCGTGGGCTACAGTAGTTTTCAGATGCAATTAACTCAATATGCTCTTCCTGACGTGATGTTTCTTTGCTCATCGCGTCAAATAACTCTGGATCAAAGTCCGAAATATTCATGCTACGTTCTAACATTGGGGTCTCCTGGGCAACGTGTATGGGTATTTTTTAGAGGCTTTATTGTACGCTTAAAACGACGTTTTGCCTACGCTCTTAAGTTGAGGATATTTAAACAGGGATTGAAACTATTTCACAGCATTTTGATGATGATATTTTTTTATAAACTAATAACAATTTTAAATGAATTTTATTTACTACATTTATATAGCTTATGCGTTATGTCTAAAGCGATGCATAAATAAACAAAAAAAGCGGCCTAAGCCGCTTTTATTATCTGCCTTTTTAGGCAAGCTTTTTAAACAACTCTGTACGCAAAATATCATAATCGTTGTGCATATCAGTGGCTAAACACGGTTTTGCTAATGCATCAGCTAACGGCTTTGGCATATCTAATTCAACATTAAGGATATCCTCAACGCTGTCTTTAAATTTGGCCGGATGCGCAGTCGCTAAAAAAATCCCCACAGCATCTGCTGCCTTATTTTCTACAAGACCTTGGTAAGCAATTGCGGTGTGAGGCTCTGCAATATAGCCAAGCTGTTGAATTTTTTTCATCACTGCTTGTGTTTGCTGCTCATCAACACTCACCGAATAAAAGTTATCATAACTAAACCAGTTATTATCTAACATTGATTGCACACGTGGCCAGTTATTAGGTTTACTCACATCCATTGCATTTGAAAGCGATTCAATTGTCGCATTAGGCGTCCAATTTTTATCAAGCATAAAGCGCGGTACTGTGTCGTTTTGGTTTGTAGTCGCGCTTAGTTTACCAACTGGCATACCAATAACCGCGCCAATCATAGCCGCACACACATTACCAAAGTTACCACTCGGTACTGAAATATGCGCTGTAGCACGCTTTTCTTTTGGCAGCTGTGCAATGGCTTCAAAGTAATAACACACCTGCGCGACTAAACGGCTAATGTTAATTGAGTTTGCTGAGTTTAAACCTAACTTCGATTTTAGCTCTTCATCTAAAAATGATTTTTTAACCAACTCTTGGCAATCATCAAAACTACCCTCAATCGCATAACAATGAATGTTGTCACCAAGCGTTGTAAATAACTTTTGCTGCGCTAATGAAATTTTACCTTTAGGGTATAAAATAACGACATCAATATTTGGTTTGTTATAAAAAGCATGCGCTACGGCAGCCCCAGTATCACCCGATGTTGCAGTTAAAATAGTGACTTTTTCACCTTGATTAAATTGCGCCAAGCACTCGGCCATAAAACGGCCACCAAAATCTTTAAATGCCAGTGTTGGGCCGTGAAATAACTCTAAGCAATAGGTATTGTCTTCAACTTCCACCAGCTTAACCGGAAAGTTAAACGCATTCTTAACCATCTGGGCAACAGTATCACTTGGTAGCTCGTCACCAATAAGGTGCGATAAAATTTTGCCGCTGCGAGTAACAAAGTCCATATCTAGTAATGCATCAACATCACTTAATGGCGCTAACGACTCTGGAAAAAACACACCTTGATTACGCCCTAGTCCTGTTTTTACAGCTTCAACAAACGACACTTTTTGTGAATATTCTTTTAAATTATGTAATTGCATGACTCTTTATCCTATAAAACATTTAATTGACGCGTGCCGTCGTTATCTAATTTACAAATATGGCAAAAGCCTTGTTCGTTGATGTAATTTTCCTCTAGCCACTGCGCGCATTGCTCTGCCGCTTCAAGCGTTTTACATACACTAAACAAGGTCGGCCCTGCGCCTGAAATACTTACAACTTCAGCACCCAGTGCTGGTAAGCTTGCTTTGGCATCACTAAAGCCGCTTATAAGTGGCGCACGGTATGGCTCTGCTATTTCGTCTTTCATAATGCTTAATGCATCATCAAAACGCCCTGTTAACAGTAAGCTACTAAACGCCGATAAACGCTGAGCAAACTCAACCCCGGCATGCATACTTAGCTCTTTTGGTAAAACAGAGCGCGCTTTTGCGGTATTGAGCGAAAAGCCCGGAAATGCGGCGACGTAATACCAGTTTTCATCGACAGGTAAAGCAATAGATTTATCAGGAATTAAATCACCCGTTAATTGTAAGCCACCAAGGTAACAAGGAGTGATATTGTCATAATGACGTCCACCGCTTACCAAACCCTCAAAATCGGCCATTAGCTCTATTAACTCAACTTGACTTAAATTGGTTTGAGCAAACTTATCCAGCGCTACAAATGCTGCCACAACAGAGCAAGCACTTGAGCCCAACCCAGAACCTATAGGCAGATTTTTTTTCAATTCTAATTTTACGGCTGGCATATTCGGCGCTACATTTTTACGAAAATGCACTAAACATTGATACGCTAAGTTTTCCTTCGCATCGCTTGGGAGCTTATGAGCGTATTCGCCACTACAAATAAACTCATCACTAGGCGCTTCACAAATAGTAACCACATCCCCCAGCAAGCTGCCATCAATTGGGGCTAACGCCGCACCGAGGGAGTCAAAACCAACCGTAAAGTTACCAATGGAGGCTGGCGCATAAACTTCAATCATAACCGCCTCCTAGCGTGATAGTGTTTTAAGAATATCAGCAAATACGCCGGCAGCCGTTACTGCGGAGCCTGCACCATAACCACGGATAACGAACGGACGTGGTTGATAGTATTGGCTTAAAATAGCCAGCGCATTTTCACCATCACGAATAACACTCAATGCATGTGATGAATCGACCGCTTCAATACCTACTTTACAGTGACCATTTTTAATTGTGCCTACATAGCGAAGTACTTTACCTTCACTCGCTGCACTTTGAATACGGTCGTTAAAGCCAGCATCCAGGCTTGGTAGTTTTGCCATAAATTGCTCAACGTTGTCACCTTGGGCGAAGCCTTGTGGTAATACCGACTCCACTTCTATGTCGCTAAGCTCTAATTGCATGCCTGACTCGCGGGCAATAATGAGCAGTTTACGTGCAACGTCAGTCCCCGATAAGTCATCACGAGGGTCGGGTTCAGTAAAGCCACTTTCTTTCGCTTTAATCGTTGCTTCAGAGAGTGATAAACCATCTTCAAGGGCACCAAACATGTACGAAAGCGAACCAGATAAAATACCACTAAACTCAAGTAATTCATCGCCGGCACCAAAGAGTGATTGTAAGTTATCAATTACAGGTAAACCCGCACCTACATTGGTTTCGTATAAAAACTTACGGTTATTTTTATGTGTAGCTGCTATTAAATCTTGGTAATAAGTATATGAACTTGTCGTGGCTTTTTTATTAGCAGCCACAACATGGAACCCAGCATTTAAAAAGTCGACGTATTGGGCAGCCAAGGCATCTGATGAAGTACAATCAACTAGCACAGGGTTAACCAGGTGATTTTGCTTAACAAACTGTTCAACTAATTTTAAATCGAATGCTTGCTCTGATTGCGCTAACTTTTGCTGCCAATCATCAAACGCAATGCCTTCACCATCAAGGTGTAATTGGCGAGAGTTAGCCACACCATATAGATTTAATTTAATATTACGCTTTTCAAGCCATGCTTGTTGACGCTCAAGTTGGTTAATTAGCTCTTGACCTACTAAGCCACAGCCCAATAAAAACACATCAATTGAAGGAACATGAGTGAAAAAGTTTTCATGACAAATTTTAACCGCGTCATTACATAACTCACCGTCAATAACAGCAGAAATTGCGCTTTCAGTTGAGTCTTGCGCTATGGCAACAATGTTTACTTGTGCTTGAGCTAGCGATGCAAAAAACTTAGCCGCTAAGCCTTTGTGAGCGCGCATGTTATCGCCCACTAGCGTTACTATTGCTAAATTACGTTGCACATTTACAGGCTCAATGAGCCCAGCTTTTGACTCTAAGTCAAAGGCTACTTGCAACGCACTTAACGCTAGATTTAAATCGCTTTCATGCACACAAAAGCTAATGCTAAATTCACATGATGATTGAGTGATCAGTACGATTGACACGTTATCATGCGCTAATGCATTAAATACTTTCGATGCCATGCCCACCTTGCCCTTCATACCAGGGCCCGAAACGGTCAGCATAGCTAAGTTTTGTAGGCTTGAGAGTGCTTTTACTGGTTCATCAGATACCGTATCGTTACTAATTAGTGAGCCTTGTGCATCTGGGTTATGAGTGTTTTTAATTTCGCATGGCACTCCAGCTTTTGCACACGGTAGGATAGTTTTAGGGTGCAACACTTTAGCGCCAAAGTAAGAAAGCTCCATTGCCTCTTTGTAAGATAGAAAATCAACCTTAGTGGCTTTTTTGATATAACGCGGATCGGCACTGTATACCCCATCAACGTCAGTCCATATTTGGCACACTTGCGCCTCTAAACACGCTGCAGCAATTGCCGCTGAATAGTCAGAGCCATTGCGACCAAGCGTTGTGAGTTCCCCTTTATCATTACTGGCAGTAAAGCCTGGCATAATATAAACCGTCGCAGGCGATTCTTTTAGTACCGCTTGAAAGCGTACTTTACTGGCGGCTAAATCCGCTTCAGCATCTATGTATCCGCCGGTTGAAACAATACAATCTGTTGCTTGTAGATAATGCGCGTTCTGATCGGCTAATAGGCTTTGCATTAGCGATACGCTAACACGCTCACCAAAGCTAATAATAAAAGCCCTGATCTTATCTGGGCAACACTTAATTAGTGCAACTCCATCCAGCTTATTTTTCAATTCGTCAAAGTCAGGCCAGTTTTGAACTGCTCCTTGCTTTTCTTCTACTGCCGTTTTTAAGGCATTGCAGCGGGTAACAAGTGCATCCCATAACAGATTGAAATCCTGCCCCTGCTCTGCAGCACTAGCTAGAGCAACAAGTGAATCTGTCATGCCACCAGGCGCTGAAAGCACCAGTAACATTTCATCCTTTAATTGTGCCTTAGCTAGAACAGCGACTTGCTCTAAGCAGGCAAAGTCAGCGAGCGATGAGCCGCCAAATTTTAAAACGCGCATTTTTTATGTTTCCTCATTCCATAAAACGAAAAAAGGCCTGTGTTCTAAGTGAACACAGGCCTTTAAATTTGTTGCACCGACCTATGCCACTATCCAGTAAGAATGGTGGTTGTAATAATAATGGTCGTTACAAGACTAAATGTTTTCATAAGCTTAAGACTGCCTTAACAAAGGCTATTCTGTCAACCCTAAATTAGAAGATAAAACAGTCTTTTTCATCATGAATTTTATTAATAAATGCCAAACTTATGCAAAACTTCGTTAAGTTGTGTTTTATTAATCGGTTTATGAATAAAATCGATTGCGCCAAGTTGCGCTACTCGCTCTCGCATTTTTTGTTGAATGTCAGCAGAAATTACCAATACATAAGATTCTATTTTATTTGCTTTAACTTGCTCAAGCACTGCAATGCCATCAACCTCAGGCATGGTTAAATCAAGACACACAAGATCAAACTGCCCATGATGCAATTGCTCCAAGGCCTCTTTACCGTTTGTAGCCTGTTGAATATCGGCATCAATGCACTCGTTTAAACAACGGATCACTTGCTTACGGGCAACGGTTGAGTCATCACAGACTAAAATAGAAAAACGCACCATAATGACTATTTAATTAAACTCATATAAAACACCTAAACCCACTTTAAAATTAATTTACTTGCTCAGTCAGTAAAAAGTCAAAAATATAACCAATATAAGTAGCGAGCAGGTTATTTACTATAGCTTTTATTAACGTTATCAATAAAATGCATGAGTGCACAATACAAATTAGCAAAATCCCCCTCCTAATTTACAAACAAACTAGCTAAACACACTACACTTGGATAGGAGTACAATTGTTAAGTTTACAGGGTAATGCTTATTTAAGAGCGCAAAATAACAATATAATAAAATATATGTTTATTTTTAATGATTTATTAACTAATGTTTATAAGCGTACACCAATAGCTGAATAATTAAAGGAAATACAAGTCCCTCATGCCGCAAAAAAGTCTTTCAACAAAGTTACTCACACGGGTTTTATCAGTTTATTTTATACTGACTTTTGTGGTGACCTGCGGACAAATCTTCGCAGAGTATGTTAATACCAAAGATTACATACGCGATGAGCTCGGCACACTACAAAAAACATTTGGTAGAAGTCTAACCCGAGCAATTTGGGAGCTAAATATAAAGCAAACCACCACAACTGCAGAGGGGTTGCTTGATATTCCTATGGTTGAAGGGGTTATTATTCGTGATGATAATGGCGCTATTATTTCGCAACTAGGCCGAGCGTTAAACATTCACAACCTATACAGCCAGCAGCTTGTTCAAGAAGATGTGATTGTAGAAGACACCAAGGCTGGTTTATTTGGCTATACATTTCCGCTTATTTTTGAGTTTTCAGGCCGTGCCACCCAAGTGGGCGATGTGACTTTATTTTCTAGCCGGGACGTAATTTTCAGCCGCATTATGCTCTCTATTTACTTTTTAATTGGCAACGCCATGATTAAAACCACCTTTTTAATCATCTTATTTTTGATCGCATTTAGAAAGCTACTAACCGAGCCGCTCACACAACTCACTGAGCAAATTGAATACCTTGAATTAGAAGAGCTCGATGGCCAGCACGTTAAAGTCGTTACCGATGAAAATAACGAGCTAAAGGTAATGGAGCGCTCTTTTAACAATCTGATTTCTAAAGTTGTTGAGTATAAAAAAGAGTTAAAACAAACTCAGCATGACCTAATCGAAAGTAATCAAAAACTAGATCAACAAAATTTGCAGCTTGAACAAGATGTTGCGCGTAAAACATCAAACTTAAGCCAAGCAATGATCGATTTACAGCAACAAAAATATGAACTCGAGCGCCAAAAAGCGGTATTAACTGAAGAAGTTGACTTACGAAAACAAACTGAGCAAGAACTGCTAAGTAAGCAAACTCAGCTACAGAACTCGCTCGATGAACTAAGCTTTGCGCAAGAGCAACTGGTTGGCTCAGAAAAAATGGCGGTATTAGGCGGTTTAGTAGCAGGTATCACTCATGAAATTAATACCCCTATTGGTATTGGCGTAACTGCTACTTCATTTTTGCAAGAGCGCTTAACTGAAATAGAAACCGCATTTAAGAATAAATCACTGTCTTCCTCTGCATTGGAAGGGTTTATTAATGATGCAGCACAAAGCGCTCAACTACTCTCTCACAATTTAGAGCGTGCATCAGACTTGATCACCAGCTTTAAACAAATTGCAGTAGATCAAGCCAGTGAGGCGTTAAGAACCATTAACTTTAAGGATTACATCAATGAAGTTATACGTTCTTTACATCCACAGATTAAAAAAACATCCCATAGCATTCGCCTACATTGCCCGGATGATTTAATTATTAATTTACCAGCAGGGGTGATCAGCCAAATATTTACTAACTTAATTATGAATTCATTAGTGCATGGCTTTGAAAATATAAACAGCGGCCAAATTACCATAGATGTAAACACCGATGAAAACGACTTAGTTATTAATTACCAAGATAATGGTATCGGTTTGAAACCAGCTCAACTTAAGCGTTTATTTGACCCATTCTTTACCACAAAACGTGATGAAGGTGGCAGTGGCTTAGGTGCTCACATTATTTTTAACCTTGTAAAACAAACACTCAATGGCAAAATTGAAGTCAGTAGCGAACCTAACCAAGGATTACATTACCGAATTTCGTTCCCTAAAAACATGTCATCCCCCCTGCCACTTTTTAAACTCGACTAAGTAAAATCAGCCGTTTCTAGAAGCGGCTTTTATTGCTATGATTGCACAAATTTTTTAAATGGATCATTTCCCTATGTGGTTTAGTAACCTTATATGCTATCGCTTTAAACAAGACGTTTCGTACACTCAAGAAGACTTTGATAAGGCGTTAGAACAAGATCTATTTCGTCCCTGCACTGGCCAAGAGTTGGCAACATTTGGCTGGACAAAAGCATTTGGTAAGCATGGTGAAACGCTGTCTCACTTTTCACAAAAAAGTATTTTAGTGTGTGCCAAGCGTGAAGAGAAAGTGTTACCCGCGTCTGTAATAAATGAGCTTGTCGCTGAAAAAGTAGATCAGATTGAAGCCGAAGAAAATCGCCCTGTAAAGAAAAAAGAAAAAGATGAATTAAAAGAAAACATCTTACACACGCTACTGCCACAAGCATTTAAAAAGTCGAGCCTACAGTTTGCGTTCATAGACCAAGAAAATGGTTGGGTTGTAGTTAATAGTGCAAGCTTTAATAAAGCTGAAGAACTTTTGGCGTTATTACGTAAATCGTTAGGCACGTTACCGGTTGTTCCTGCGTTTGCTAACTATGATTTAGATGTATTTTTAACTGACTGGCTTACTAACTTTAGTACACCTGAGGGCTTTGCGATTGGCTCAGATGCTGAACTTGAAGAAGCGGATGACAGTGGTGCCCAAGTTAAGCTTAAAGGCCATGACTTATCGTGTGACGAAGTGAAATCGCACCTTGAAAGTGGTAAACGCGTGACTAAGCTTGCCCTTGATTGGCAAGAGCGCGTTAAGTTTATGCTACAAAACGATGGTTCAATTAAACGTTTAAGCTACAGTGAAACACTTAAAGAAGAAAATGCAGATATTCCAAAAGAAGATATGGCGGTTAAGCTAGACGCAGATTTCATTCTTGCATCTGAGGAAATAAAGCAGCTTCTTGAAGAGCTTACTCAAGGCTTAGGTGATGCCGACGATTTAGCGTAAAAGCTTTATTAAATAGCATCACATATAAAAAGCACGATACTAATCGTGCTTTTTATTATTCAAAATTTTAGCTGAACATTTCTTTTACGTCTTCAACCAAATGCAGATACTCTTCACTCTCTAACATCTCTAAAGAAGGAATAATGCCTTTATCAATGTAGGTTTGTAGCGCCGCAGATTTATCTGATACCTGTAAGGTGCCTTCAAGGATTGCGCCGATACGAATAAAATCGATATAGCTAACCTCAGTCGAGCGATAGTTAACATCGGCCCAATGTTGTGCAACTTCTACAAACACATCTGGGAATTCCCATGCTTTCATAATTGAGCCGCCAATTTTACCGCTTAAGCGTTGAATTGCATGGGCTAAAAAGCTCGGATTAGCAAATACTTCAGGGTGTCGCTCAGCCTCAGTCAAAATTGGTAATACCCCAATATTATAAACCAATGAAGCTAAAGTAATGGCATCACGGTTAAGCGAGGTATGGGTATTTCTTTTTAAGTAAAATTCCATCAGTGAAATAGAATGCGAAGCAACATGCAGCGTTTTATGCCACGCTTTGCCCATATAGCCCTTTATTAGCTCATTGTTGGATACAAACAGCTGCTCCATTGCCATTGCCGTGGCTATATTTTTTATTTGTCTGAGCCCTATACGTGTCACTGCTTGATGTAAATTAGACACCTTTACAGCACGACCCATAATGGCACTATTTGCTACTTTAATCATACGTGCAGACAATGCAGGGTCATGCGCTATTGCATCTGACATTTGCATCAAGTTTACATCTGGGTTGTCAGCGGCTTGACGAACCTTAATCGCCACTTCAGGTAATGTAGGTAACACCAGTGTGTCGTTGTTAATTCTGTCAACCAAAATAGTGAGTAAGGCATTTTCTGTAGACATAAAATATCCCTTTGCTTTATGACCTACTACGCTTTACGGCAGGTCTTATATTATTAATTATTTCAATGCTAATGTAGTACTAAACATATACCCAAAGTAAAGAAACGTGTAGATAATTATTCAATTATTTACACCTCCTCCCCTGATTTATGCGCTCTAACGTCTAATACTTGCTATTTACTAGTGTGTTTTGCTTTAATGCGAACATGCTAAGGCAGATTAACACGCTTTCAGTACCTTAACTTACAGTACACCAGCTATAAAATTGACTTTTAAATAGGCAAAATAATGAACTTAAATAAAATTAGCCAAGCGATATTGCTCTCTGGCGCTGTTTTTCTTAGTGCCTGCTCAGAGCAAGCACCTTCTTCAAGCAACACAGCACAAAACTCTACGCCAGCGGCTTCAACAGCGCCTTCAGGCCCAACACTTGTTAATATTGACCGTCAACGCTTAGACATTTACACCGACTTTAGTTTACAAAGTGATTTATCGCACTTATCTGACAATCAAAAAGCCATGGTTGCTAAGCTTATTGATGCTTCAAAAATTATGGATGATTTATTCTGGAAGCAAGCATTTGGTAAAAATAAACAAGACTTTTTAGCACAATTAGATGATGAAAAAGTACGTCAGTTTGCCGATATTAACTACGGCCCATGGGATCGCTTAAACGGCGATGAAGTATTCTTATCAGGCAATAAAGAAAAGCCGCTTGGTGCAGGCTTTTACCCAGCAGACATCACCAAAGAAGAGCTTAATAACGCTGATGTAAAAGATAAAACAGGCCTTTACTCACTGATTAAGCGTGATGAATTAGGTAATTTATACAGCACACCTTATTCAGAAGAGTATGCAGTAGAGCTTGCTCAAGCTGCTGAGTTACTTCGAGAGGCTAGCAAACTAGCCGACGACAAAGAATTCGCCAACTACCTAAACTTACGAGCTGACGCAATCCAAAATGATGATTTTCAAGCCTCTGACTTTGCGTGGATGGATATGAAAAATAACCCTATCGATGTGGTTATTGGCCCGATTGAAAACTACGAAGATCAATTATTTGGTTACCGCGCAGCTTATGAATCATATGTTCTTATTAAAGATTTAAAATGGAGCGAGCGCCTAGCTAAATTTGCAGCGTTTTTACCTGAACTACAAAAAGGTTTACCTGTAGATAGCAAGTATAAGCAAGAAGTACCTGGCTCAGATGCTGATCTAAATGCCTACGATGTTGTGTACTATGCTGGGCATTCAAATGCAGGCAGTAAAACCATTGCGATTAACTTACCCAATGATGAACAGGTACAACTAGAAAAAGGCACACGTCGTTTACAGCTTAAAAACGCAATGCGTGCGAAGTTTGATAAAATTTTAGTGCCTATCTCAGAGCAGTTAATTGTACCTGAGCAACGCAAACACATTACCTTTGATGCATTCTTTGCTAACACCATGTTCCATGAAGTGGCTCACGGTTTAGGGATTAAAAACACCCTAACGGGTAAAGGTACTGTTCGCCAATCACTTCAAGAGCACGCTAGCGCTTTAGAAGAAGGCAAAGCCGATATTCTTGGTTTATACATGGTTGAACAGTTACTTAAAAAAGGTGAAATCACCGAAGGTACATTAGAAGATTACTACACCACTTTTATGGCGGGTATTTTCCGCTCAGTGCGCTTTGGTGCTTCAAGTGCGCATGGTAAAGCAAATATGATCCGCTTTAACTTTTTTGCTCAAGAAGGTGCCTTCTCTAAAAGTGAAGACGGACTTTACAGCATCAACATGGATAAAATGGGCGATGCTATGGCAAAGTTATCACGCCTTATTTTAACCCTGCAAGGTGATGGTGATTACGAAAAAGTAGATCAACTTATTGCCACTCATGGCGATATTAAAGCGGAGCTTGCTAAAGATTTAGAAAAGTTAAGCAAAGCGAACATCCCTGTAGATGTGACCTTCAAACAAGGCAAAGATGTGCTTGGCCTTAATTAATATGAGCTAAATTAGTTCACATAAAAAAAGCGTTACACTGTAACGCTTTTTTATTGTCTGATTATTTATCACTCATCACTTTGCGAACAACCGGCTCTAGGCTTGCCATTCCCCACTGCTTGCCTGTTTCAATTGCAGACTCAATATCAGCGCCTTGTTGATGGGCTGAAATAGCCATTAGCGCACCAACACGATTACTGCTCGCACAATGAACAACCACTGATTCACCTTTAAGTTCTTCTAAAAGGCTAGCTAATCGTTTTGCATTATCGATGTTAACATCTTGTGCACCTGCGATCTCAATTGCGTGGTAATTCATTCCTAAAGAGTTTACTAATGCCCCTTCATCCCAGTCTTGCTCATCTGCTGCACGTAAATTAATAACGTGCTTCACCTTAGCTTGCGATAGTTGCTTAAACTGCTCATCAGTCGGTTGCGCTGCTGAAAAAACCACGTTGTTATGCGCTGCAAAGTTTTTAATGTTGGCGTTATTTACCACATCTATAGCGACTGGCTGCTCACTCGCTATTACGGTTGAAACAGCAATAGCTGCCATAAATATACTGGCACAAAGTTGTTTTATTAATTTCATACTATCCCCTCAAAGTAACTCATTCTAATTTTAAAAATACGTTTTTAATTGCTCTATCTGCTCATTAGTATAAGGGATACTCGGAAACTTGCCCCATACAGGCGCAGGCCATGCAATATCTGTTTTGAAGCGCGCTATATGATGAATGTGTAATTGCGGCACCATATTACCTAGCGCGGCAACATTTAACTTATCAGGATTAAACACCTCAATTAATAGATGACTGAGCTTAGCCGACTCTTGTAAATAAGTAATTTGTTGCTGCTCGGTTAAATCAACAATCTCTTTTAAGCCTGCAACCCTTGGGACTAATACAAACCATGGATATTGACTGTCATTCAATAACAATACTTTACACAATGGCCAATCAGCCAGCTCAATACAATCTTTTTGTAGCTCTGGGGCTAAGATAAAAGGGGTTTCACTCATGTTGATATCCTTAGTTATTTTACTACACACTTTATAGCATTTAGTTGCAGTTGCACACGCTTGTGCTTTACCATCGGGGATAATTTTATGTAAGTAAAGGCAATCCTGTGTTAAAAAAACTAAAACACCTCTCACTGGCAATCCCCCTGATGGCGGGCGCATTAAGCGTCCAAGCAAAGCCGCTAACGCTTGAGCGTATATTTGATGATCCTAGCTTAGCGGGAAAGTCTCCAGTACAACTTAAATTTTCTCCCGACGGCAGCCGTGTCACCTACTTACAAGGTAAAACAGATGACTATAACCGCTACGATTTATGGGAATATAATTTAAAAGACAATACCAATCGATTACTTGTTGATTCAGCGCAGTTATTTTCAGGCCCAGAAAACCTATCAGATGAAGAAAAAGCACGTCGTGAACGCCAACGTATTTTTGGTAAAGGTATTCTTGAATATAAATGGTCAAAAGATGGTAAAGCACTGCTATTTCCTCTAAATGGCGACCTTTATTATTTCGACTTAAACACAAAAAATAGTAAAAAACTAACTAACACTGAAGCATTTGAAACCGATGCGCGCTTTTCTCCAAAAGGGAATTTTGTATCGTTTATTCGCGAGCAAAACCTCTATGCACTAGAACTGGCATCTGGCAAAGAAATTCAGTTAAGTAAAGATGGCGGTGGCGTTATTAAAAATGGCATGGCCGAATTTGTGGCGCAAGAAGAAATGAGTCGCATGACCGGTTATTGGTGGGCAAATGATGAATCTAAAATCGCCTTTACTCGCGTTGATGAAAGCCCTGTTCAGGAAGCGATTCGTAACGAAATTTATGCAGATGAAGTAAAGCTATTTAATCAGCGCTACCCATTTACTGGCACCAACAATGTTGAAATTCAACTTGGTGTTGTGAAACTTAATGACCAAGCTGTTGACTGGATTGATTTAGGTAAAGATAAAGACATTTATATCGCACGTGCTAAATGGCTAAACGACAGTAACACCCTGTCTTACCAGTGGCAAAATCGCTCTCAGCACAATTTAGAGTTACGCTTTTACAACAGTAAAACAAAACAGCAAACCGTCGCATTAACTGAAAAAAGCGATACCTGGATAAACCTACATTTTGACCTTGAGTTCTTAAAAGACAAAAAGCATTTTGTGTGGGCTTCAGAGCGTGATGGCTTTAAGCACCTTTATTTGTATCGAAATAATGGCCAACTTATTCGTCAAATAACCGCTGGTGACTGGGTTGTTGATAGCTTAAAAGGGGTAGATGAAAAAAATGGTATGGTTTACTTTGCAGCACGCAAAGATACTGCGCTAGAGAGCCATTTATACAGCGCGCCTTTATTTAAAAAAGGAGCAATTAAACGTATTACTGAAAAAGGCCAATATCACAATGTCGTACTGGCAAAAGATAATAAAACCTTCATTGATACCAGCTCATCGGTCAACAAACCAAATTCAGCAGCACTACGCAAAATTAATGGTGAATTTATTACGTGGCTTGAAGAAAACAAACTAGATGACTCACATCCACTCACTCCCTTTTTGACTGATTTAGCACAGCCTGAGTACGGCACCATTACCGCTGAAGACGGCCAAGTTATGCATTACCGTTTATTTAAACCAGCAAACATGGCTAAAGGTAAAAAGCATCCGGTTATTGTTAACGTGTACGGCGGCCCTCATGCTCAACGAGTCACTAATAGCTGGCGTAGTAAAAACTTATATTTTCAATATATGGCGCAACAAGGTTATGTTATTTTTCAACTAGATAACCGTGGCTCTTACAATCGTGGTAAAAAGTTTGAAGATGCAATATATAAAAAGTTAGGTGTTGTTGAAGTAGCTGATCAGATTAAAGGCGTTGAGTTTTTACGTACCCTTGACTACGTAGACCCTGCACGCATTGGTATATACGGCCACAGCTATGGTGGTTATATGGCGCTAATGACCATGTTTAAAGCAGGCGACTACTTTAGTGCTGGTGTTTCAGGCGCACCAGTAACTGACTGGGCCTTGTACGACACTCACTACACCGAGCGCTATTTGGGTCACCCTGATACGAATGCGCAAGGTTATACCGACAGTGCTGTTTTCCCATATGCTGAAGGCCTGAAAGGCCCATTAATGATTTACCATGGTATGGCCGATGACAACGTGTTGTTTACTCATGCAACTAAATTGTTTAAACAGCTGCAAGATAACAATCAACAGTTTGAAATGATGACTTACCCAGGCTCAAAGCATAGCCTTCGCGGTAAACAAGTGCAGACTCACTTACATCAAACTATTACTAACTTCTTTAACCGTAACTTTAATACAAACTAACTAACTAACGTTAGGTTAATCATTCGACTAAAGGCTGATACAAGTATCAGCCTTTTTTTATGCTAATAAGATATATTAAAACGTCAACACACAATAATTAAATCCATCTTAAGCACGGGTAACTAAAAGTCTAAGCTTCAGCGTCCAACTGTTATTGTATTTAAACTAACCGCTAAAACGAAATATAAGAAATACAATATTATGAAAATAAAGCTCTCTTAGCCTATATTTTAACTATGCTTATTGAAGAAAAATAATGCTCTGATACAGGAACATATTTATGCCAAACCTCCGTCGTTTTACTATATTTCAACGTCTAGCCATTTTAGTAGGGATTGTAATATTGGGTTTAATTGTATTGAGTATTTCGAGTTTGAGTAATCAATACCAAGCGCTCAAAAAAGAGCAATACCTTAAAACTAAAAATGTGGTAGAAACTGCATATAGCACTATTAAGCACTATGCAGCTCTTGAACAAAACCAAACACTCACTCGCCAACAGGCACAATCTCAAGCAATCGCCTCAATCCGCTCATTGCGCTACGATGATACGAACTATTTTTGGATAAACGATTATCAGCCTGCCATGGTAATGCACCCAATTAAACCAGCTCTTGAGGGAAAAGATTTAACTAATAACAAAGACCCTGATGGAACCCCGCTATTTGTTGAGATGGTTAGCGTTGTTAAAAAATCCGGCGAAGGTTATGTGCCTTATAAATGGCCAAAACCAGGTAACGACAACCCCGTAGACAAAATTGCGTTTGTGAAAGGTTTTGATCAATGGCAATGGATAATCGGCTCAGGCGTGTACCTTGATACTATAGACAGTGCCTTTTCGCAGCAGCGCACTATTATCATTATTAATGTAGTTATTATGATTATTGTGGTGGTGTTATTTAGTTACTTTATTGGTCGTAGTATTTTAACCCCTACCCGTTTAGCCGCCCAGATGATGAAAGACATCTCTCAAGGTGAGGGAGATTTAACCCGTACTCTGAACGAAAATGGTAATGATGAAATATCTCAACTTTCGCAATCATTTAACTTATTTGTCTCTAAAATTAGAGAGTCTTTAGTACTGGTCGCCAAAAATGCAAACGATGTAAACGACCATGCTCATACCGTCGATGACTCGAGTAAAACCAGCCAATCATTTATCGAGTTACAAAACGACAGCTCAACTCAAGTGGCTGCAGCTATGGAGCAAATGACCCATCAAATTCATGATGTAAGCCGTAATGCCGAAGCCGCCGAACAAGCCGCAAATGAAGCGGCAAGTAATGCATCAAGTGGTAAAAACGTGGTGTCGAAAACAATTACAGCTATTGAAGCCCTTTCTACTAACATAGAAACCGTAAGTAAAGTTACCGCTGATCTTGCTCAAGAAAGTAATAACATTGGCTCGGTACTTGATGTAATTCGCAGTATTGCAGAACAAACTAATCTACTGGCGTTAAATGCTGCAATTGAAGCAGCGCGAGCAGGTGAGCATGGTAGAGGCTTTGCCGTTGTAGCCGATGAAGTGAGAACGCTGGCCAGCCGAACAGGTAAAAGTACCGATGAAATTCAAGCCATGATAGCTAAACTGCAAGAAGGCGCTAAAGCTGCGGTTGAAGCGGTAAAATCTAGCCAAGAAATTTCTATCTCAACCGTTGAGCAAGCTTCTGCTGCCAATACCTCGCTTGATGAAATAGACAGATTGGTATCGGTGATCACCGATATGAACGGCCAAATTGCAAGAGCAACAGAGCAGCAAACATCGGCCGCAGATGAGGTGAACTTAAGAATTAACGACCTCTCGCAATCAACGGAGCAATCACTGGGTAACACCAATGATTTAACCCGTGCTAGCGACAAACTGAAACAAAGTAGTGTTGAGTTATCAAGCGTGGTATCGCGCTTTAAGCTTAGTTAACTCAATTAAAAAGCCCTGATTTTCAGGGCTTTTTAGACATATTTATATAGAGAATTATAAACAGTAGTGGGCAAATAAACTGCTTACTGATGCTGCCGTTGGTTTGCCATGTTGCCAGTCACCGCCTTCAACGCCACTACCTGCAATATCCATATGCACATAAGGAAGTGGTAAAGTAGACTCATTACCATGCTTATCTAACCCGCCTACAACAGCTAAAAATGCCATAGGAAATTGGTGTCCGCGTGCTGTAACAGCAGAAGCTGCATTATTACTAGAGAGTACGTCATCGGCTAAAGTACGTGGCTTTATAAAGTCATAATCTTCACGACGTGAACGGGATACTTCTGCACCGTCAGCCCATAAATCACCACAATCAGCTAATTGACGTGAAATATTAGCACTACATGCTGGCCCATTTTCTACATAAGCACCATATGGCCCCATCGCGCGTGCAGCATGCCCTGTTAAAGTAGCCACAGTAAACAGCGTTGGGTTTATTTCGTTTTTAGCCAAATCTTTCATTTCGCTAAGTAAATCCCCCATCGCTAGACGCCCTTCGGCATCAGTGTTACCAATGCGCACTCGTACACCTTCACGGCTGGTAATGATTTCATCAGGAACAAAACAATCTGAACCAATTGAGTTACGTACCACCGCTAAAAAGGCAATCACTTTGACGCCTTTAGGCTGGTAATCAGCAACTGCTTTCATAAATCCAGCAACAGAAGCCGCACCGCCTTTATCACGGCTCATGCCCGCCATATAGCCGCCCACTTTTAAATCTGCACCGCCAGTGTCATAGACTAAGCCTTTACCAACAAACATCAGTGTGCGCGTTACTTCGCCCTCTGGTACATATTCAAGTTTAACTACACGAGGGTGATGACGCTCTACCGCATAAGACGCACGAGCAACAGTGCTTAGCATCGGATAGTGTTTATCAATGGCAGCTAAATCGTCAATTACATCAACGCTCACTGCGCTATTGTTAAATAGCTCACTACAGTAATCAGCAAAGCGTGGTGGTGCCATACGCTCAGGCTCGGTACCACATAAATCACGTGCAGCATATTGACCAGCGGCTAACGCATTGACTGCTTTAATCGTTTGTTCATTGGCATCAATTAAACCGATTTGAGTAATGGGTTCAATACCTTGACCATGAAATTCACGCGCTTCCAAAGGCTGCCATAATGCTTGGCATGCGCCTAAATAGGCCACTTCTAGAGCGTGTTGATAACGACTATCGATATTTAAAGCGGGTAAGTAAATCGCGGGGCTTACACTGCCCGACGCTTTTGCTTCATTGATGGCTAATTTAGCCGCATCAAAATAACGACGTACATCGTCATAGTCTCTATTTAAAGGGCCAGTTGGTGCTAATACCACACGTTTACCGGCAATAACTAATAAGGTAACTTGATTGCCTATACGTGAGTCTACTTGGGCTTGATTTAAAATTGCATCACGCAGAGGCGTATTTGGTAAATGAGAAAAGTCATCACTGATAATAATAAGTGCATCGTGTGATGTACAATCTAGGCTTGCACTTACTGGCTGAGCCAGCACTGCTTTTGGATATGCCATAAAAAAAAGATCCTGTTAGAAAACGTAGTCCCTATTATTATTTATTTAGCAATTTATAACCAGTGAACTGCGATATTCTGCATATTTACTGGCAACTTGGTGTTACAAGTTTTACACATCAAGAATACTGAGCTGTAAATTATGCTCTGGTTGATTTTTAATACCAACGCCAATTCCTAATAAGCGCACGGGTTGCTGTAATCCACGTTGATAAGCTTTGGCGAGTAACTCTTTAAAAATAGCGGTGTTTAATTGATGATTCGCTTGATCTGCTGAGGTCACAACAAAATTAGCAAATTTAACTTTAACACTTAACTTATTAATTTTATTTTGCAACTGCTGCTTATTTAGCCTAACAGTGAGCTCATCTAACAGTTGCGGTAATTGTTCAAGGCACTCATCAAGGCTGTTTTTGTTGTATTCATAAGTATGCTCCACGCTCAATGACTTACGAACCCGCTCAGTTGAAACCCGCCCTATATGATCCCCCATACATTTTTGATATAACGATACACCAAAATTCCCCACATGTTGCTGCATCCAATTAGCGCCTTTTTCTCGGACATCTTGGCCCGTGTATAATCCTTTTAAATTAAGCTTCTCCAAGGTTACTTTACCCACGCCTGGAATTTTACCTAGTGGTAATTGGGCTAAAAACAAGTCAACCTGTTCAGGCAATACCACAAATTGGCCATTGGGCTTATTTTCATCACTAGCAATTTTGGCTATAAATTTAATTGGCGCAATCCCCGCAGAGGCGGTCAGCCCTGTGGTATTAAAAATATCGGTGCGGATCTGCTCAGCAATTAACGTTGCACTGCCTTTAAATGCAGTACTGTCGGTCACATCTAGGTATGCTTCATCAAGTGAAAGAGGTTCAACAAGGTCAGTATAGCGGTTAAATATAGCGCGGATTTGAGTTGATACTTGTTTATAAACCGCCATTCTTCCGGGCACAATAACTAAATCGGGGCAAAGCTGTTTGGCATGATAGTTAGACATAGCAGAACGCACACCATATTCTCTGGCAATATAATTAGCGGTAGAGAGCACTCCTCGGCGACTATTACCGCCAATGGCCAGCGGTACGCTTGCAAGCTTAGGGTTGTCGCGCATTTCAACGGCTGCATAGAAGCAGTCCATGTCTATATGAATAAACTTTTTCATCACACAATAACAACTGTTTATTTATACAGCCATTATTGTGGAATCGCTATTAATTAGCAAGCATGTTGTTATCTAAAAAGAGCGCCTATTTTTTTTGGGCTTATTAAAACAATACATCCAAAATAGTACTTCTAAACAGAAGCCTAATAAAATCAAAATAATTGCTCCTGCCTCATTACCCATAGCGTAACAAGTGAACGAAGCTATAAAAACAGTGCATGCCAATAACCAATTAATTATATTCTGCATAGTTCTCTCCTTGTGTGTTAATAGTTACTATAGTCATGAATTCAAAGAGGTACAATTTTAACTCTCGAATTTTTTGCCCGCTATAATTCCCTTGAGCTCATCCGACCATGTTGCTAATCTAAATACTTTAAAACTAAGAGCTATTAATACATGGAAACGTTTAAACAACAACATCCTATTCATACCGATATTACTGTAGCGTGGGGCGATATGGATGCCCTACAGCATGTTAATAACTGTGTTTACCTTCGTTATTTTGAAATAGCCAGAATCGATTTTTTAAATAAATTAAATTTATTTGATACTATCAATGCTAAAGCCACAGGCCCTGTGATCAGTGAAAATAACATTCGCTACAAACGCCCTGTGACGTTTCCTGACACATTAAGCGTAGGTATTACTATTAGTGATATAAAATCTGACCGGTTTGTAATGAATTACAGTGTATTTAGTCATGCGCAAAATGCGATAACCACCACAGGCATGTCGAAAGTGGTGATGTTTGACTTTAAAACAGGGCAAAAAGCGACGATCACAGAACCTTTGTTATCGGCTTTAAAAGCAAACTCTGAAAACGAATAATTAGGATTAGTAATGCAATATAGTCAATTAGGTAGTAGTGGTGTTAGTGTTTCGAGAGTCTGTTTAGGTAGCATGACCTGGGGAGTACAAAATACCCAGCGCGATGCTGATGAGCAAATAGCCTATGCCCTTGAACGTGGTGTTAACTTTATTGATACAGCAGAAATGTACGCAGTTCCGCCCACGCCCGATACCTATGGTAAAACAGAGGAAATTATAGGGGATTGGGTCGCTCGTAATCCACAAAAACGAAAAGACATTGTTATTGCAACTAAAATTGCCGGTAATGGACTTTCATGGATCCGTGATGGCGGTGATATTACTCGCCAAGCTGTTATTGATGCCGTTGATCAGTCTCTAAAGCGCTTACAAACCGACTATATTGACTTATACCAATTACATTGGCCAAACCGCCGCACCCCACATTTTGCAAGGCAATGGCCAGGTATGCTCAAGTTTACCGAGGTCGATGCAAAACAACACACCGCAGATATGCTGGATATTTTAGAGGGTTTAGATGCGTGTGTTAAAGCAGGTAAAATTAAGCATTGTGGGCTTTCTGATGATACACCATGGGGAATTAGCCAATTTTTAAATTTAGCTAAAGAGCACAACTTGCCAAAAATGGTGTCTATTCAAAATGAGTTTAGTTTAGCGCATGCGAAAGATTGGCCTTATTTAATAGAGCAATGTGTGCATGAAGATATTGCTTACTTACCTTGGTCGCCTCTGGCGGCTGGGCTATTAACTGGTAAGTACCTCAATGGAGCGCGCCCTGAAGGCTCACGTTGGACATTTATGCAGCGCAACGGTATTTTTCGTGATACACCACAATCACAACAAGCCACTAAGGAGTATGTTGAACTTGCCTATGAGCACAACATAACACCGGCACAATTAGCGCTAGCGTGGTGTAATCAAGTAGATGGAGTGACATCATCTATTATTGGTGCCACTACTATGGCGCAATTAAAAGAAGACATTGATGCATTTGAGCTAACCCTTAGCGACGATGTATTATTAGCGATTGATACCATATTCAGAAATAACCCAATGCCTTACTAGGGTCTGTTGGCCTTTGCATATTGAAACTTGTTCTACATAGGGCGATTTAATCACGGCGCGAGGTTTGTAACCTCGCAGGTAATCAAAAACAGCAAAGAATAATACCAATTCGCTTAATTAAGTGGTCTATTTTGAGGCTGGAAAAACGTGTTGATAGCTAGGCAAAAAATTGCTATTTAGTTGTTCTAAATGAGAATTTTTAACGCAGGTAGTGACACGTTTAGCCCCGTAAAATGATTAAGTATTATTGCTTATTGGCATAACTACGCTTCAATGAAATTGATTCTTTGCTGTTCTTTATGTTTATTTTTTGGACATTCAGGTATAATAACAAACAGCCATTTAATAAAGAATTATCAGCCTTTTTTATGCATACAGCTCGTTATTTCTGCCTGCTTTTTTTAATATTCTCGAATAACAGTATTAGCCAATCTAAAAATCAGCTCACTGAAATTTTGTGGCTACAGAGCAACACTCCGCCTTTTCACTTAAACTCAGAAAGTGCTCAAACGGGTTTGTGTGACAATTTAACTGAGCAACTCATTAGCAGTATTAAGGATGTAAAACATACTCGGTTAGTTGTGCCACAAAAACGAATTAATAAATATATCAGAGAAGGCAAAAATGTCTGCTTCCCATGCGTAATTCACAAAAAAAACGCCAACCAAGTCTATACTTACTCACGCCCTACCTCCATCTACCCAGAGTTTAGTATTATTACCACTAACCAAAAAGCACGAACACTTACCAAAACACATGGTAATCCTATAAATTTAATTAGCTTGCTTAGCGATGAAAACTTTACCTATGGACAAGCCGCAGCGCGACGGTTTTCGCCACACATAAATATAATTATTGAAAACGCTTTGAGCCACCATAACGTCTCTTTAAGCTTAAGTAGTGACAATGAAAGTGGCGTTGTGATCGATAGATTAAGACATGGTTTTTTAGATTACTCGCTCGATTACCCTTTTATGGCTAGTTACTTTAACCAGCAACAACACCCCATAAAAATCGTTAGCATACCTATAGCTCAAAATACGAATTCGTTAGTTAAAGGCGCTATAGGCTGTGCGACTAATGCGCCCAATGATTTTGCTAATCAGGCAATTAAGAAGATTAATGCAGCATTAGAAAGTACCATACTAGAATCAGCTGAGCATCAGCTAAGCCAGCGGTATTGGTTAAGTGAACATATCGATAATTTTGATAAACAATACTATCAATACATAATTAACGTTGACTCACATACCAATGATGCTCCAATAAGCACCGCTGACCAGAGTCAGAATAAAGAGCAACTTTAAACTCTCGACCCGCGCCCACCATCCCTACGCCAGCAGGGGTGCCGGTCATAATAATATCGCCCTCTTCTAAACCCATAAACTCACTTACTTCAGCCAGTATTTGCGCAGGTTGGTGCAACATTAGCTGGGTATCACCATGCTGAACTGCTTTACCATCAATATGCAATTCAAATATAAATGATGACATTTCTGGCGTTAACTCAATAAAATCACTAAATAATACTGAGCCATCAAATGCTTTAGCTCGCTCCCACGGCAAGCCCTTTTCTTTTAAACTGCTTTGCAAAGCTCGCTTAGTCAAATCGAGCCCAATCCCTACTCCTGCAAGCTGCTTATTTTTAATCACAAAACATAATTCAGTTTCATAATGTAACGTATCCCCGTTATGAGTAGTAAGTAAGGTATCGGTGATCGCGCTATTAGGCTTATTAAAAATCACCATTTGCTCAGGGTGTTCATTGTTTAGCTCAGCAATATGTGCACTGTAATTGCGCCCCACACAAACTATTTTTGAAGGTTGTAAACGCTGAGAAGCGAGCTTTATTTGATTCATCCTTTCACCTGTTAATTACATAACGCATTTAATATTTTGGCATACTCTCAAATTATTAACGTAAAAGCGAATGCAGTTTTATCATATTTTTGTGACAACTACGGAGCTGAATATAATCAATCACATAGAATGGAATAAAAGTAAGGAGGGACTAATTTGGCAGGTTTTTGTACTACATGTTTAAAATAATAAGCAGGTACTCTCTGTACCTGCTTATCAATAGATTATTGACTACTTACAAGTAACACTACCTTGCTCGGCAGCATTTGTTGTAATAGCTAGTTTAGCTATAGATACATGCCAATCACCTTGCGTGCTTAACTGCCAAGGCGAAAATACTTGTGCCAAGTCAACACCCTGCTCTGCAAAACAACTTAAGTTGATGTTTAATGTTTGCCATTGACCTGATTGCTCAAGGTTATCGGTAATATCAAACTTACCCTGGCAGTTTTCACCACAACCCATAGCAACCCACAGCGGGCTTGATGCCGCTTTGTCTACTTTAATTTGCATTTGCAGCTGGCCATTACTCTCAACGTATGAGCGTAAGTCAGATGGGAATGCCGCGGCTAAATTAACCCCAGCCAGCGCTTGACCATTAAAACGGATAGCTCGCGCATCTTCTTGCACATCTTTGTCAAATGTTTGAATGCTCACAGCACCTAATGACTCACGGCTACTTGCCACCGTTTTTTGTTGCTCGCCACTTTTTAATACCAACGACCATGGTGCTTTTATAGCACGTTCAAACAACACTAAGTCGTCCAATTGTTCAGTCTGTTGAGTTTGCTCTACCAAGTCATCTTTAATTACATTGCTATCACCGTAGGTTAAGCCAAAACCATAAGGGAGTAATGGGCTATAACCTTCATCGTTGCGGTTTTCATTGTCGATTGGGTTATTCGGCCATGAAAACGATAACTTTCCTTTAAAGTCGTGGTTAATTGAACCGTCTGCATTTTTAAACAATACATCACTAATTGCATCACCTTCACTGCCTGGAAGCCAAATAGCAACAAACGCATCACTGGCATTTAGCTCAGCATTAACCCACATTGGGCGACCGCTTATAAATAATGATACAACTGGAATTCCCGCATCTTTAAACTTTCGCAGTAAGGCTAAATCACTTTTATTACCGCGCTGGTACTCAAGGTTATCAACATCCCCATTGCCCTCTGCATAAGGTTGCTCACCAAATACAACAATGGCTACATCTGGGCGCGCTTTATACTCTCCATCAACACTTAGTGCAACACTACCACCAGCTTGCTCGAGCGTGTTTTTAATACCTGCATAAATTGAAGTGCCGCCTGGGAAGTCATTGTTGGTATTGCCTGTACCTTGCCACGTAACACTCCAGCCACCTGACTGCATCCCGATATTATCAGCACCTATTCCTGCTACTAATACGTTTGCCTTGGGCGATAATGGTAATAACTGCTGCTTATTTTTAAGTAACACTAAAGATTCACGTACTGCTTGTTTGGCCACAGCACGGTGATCGTGACTACCAATAATTTCAGTTTTACCAGAAAGAGGACGTTTCGCAGGGCTTGGTTTATCGAATAAACCCGCGCGCATTTTAACGCGTAGGATACGCGTTACCGCGTCGTTAATTCTGCTTAGTGGGATCTCACCGCTGTTAACTTGGCTAATTAAATTGCCAAACAATGGTTTCCACTCATCTGGTGCCATGTATACATCTAAACCTGCGTTTGCAGCTTGAGCACAGTTGCTATTTGAGCAGCCTTTAACTTGTCCATGACCATTCCAATCGCCAACAACAAAGCCATCAAAGCCCATTTTTTCTTTCAATACATCGGTTAATAAATATTTACTGCCGTGAATTTTATCGCCATGCCAACTGTTAAACGAAGCCATAACCGTTTGCGCACCGGCACTCAAACCACCTACATAGCCTTGGGCATGAAGCGCAAATAACTCTTCTTCAGAAGCGATGTTATTACCTTGATCGTCGCCGTTTACAGTACCACCATCACCTAAAAAGTGCTTAACGGTACTCACTACTCGCGTGTCTGACAAAAAATCGCCATCTACAGCGCCTTGTAACCCTTTAACAATAGAGGCAGAGTACGCTTTCACAATTTCAGGGTCCTCAGAGTACCCTTCGTAAGTGCGACCCCAACGGTCATCACGCACCACAGCAACAGTAGGTGCAAATACCCAATCTATACCGGTAACCATTACTTCTCGTGCGGTAGCAGCGGCTATTTTTTCAATAAGTGCAGGATTATTTGCTGCACCTAAACCAATATTATGCGGGAATAAAGTCGCGCCAATAACATTGTTGTGTCCATGTACCGCATCGGTGCCCCACATTGTAGGAATGGTACTGCCATCTAGAGAGTCATCAATAGATGCTTGGTACATTTTTTCTGCCAAATCAACCCAATCTTCAGGCGTAGCATGCTTGTTATTGTTTGGAAACGAACCACCGCCATTTAAGTAAGAGCCAAAGCCATACTTACGCATATCTTCAACCGTGATGTTACGAATTTCAGGTTGGATCATTTGCGCTATTTTCTGCTCTAGCGTCATAGTACTGAGCATATCAGCGATTTTTTGCTCCATTTGAGCATCGCTTTTAATCCCCGTTGTAATTGTTGGCCAAATTTCTTTTTGGTTTGTTGTATCACTGACACTATCAGAGGGTTGCGAGCAACCGCTGCTGGTTATTGCTGCTAGCATCAGCGCAGTAATTGAAAAAGTGCGTTTAATAATCATAGCATTCACCTAAAACTCAAAGAGGAGTTGACGTTGTTTTTTTTGCACCAAACAGCGCGAAATAAGTAATATATAAATAGCAGCCAATGGGTAGAATAAGGGCTAATTGCACACCTATATTATCAGCCAGCATACCTTGTAATAACGGAATAATCGCACCGCCAACAATCGCTAAACACAAAATACCCGAACCCTGTGACGTGTATTTACCAAGCCCCTGTAGTGCTAAACTAAAAATAGTAGGAAACATAATAGAGTTACATAATCCAACTAATAAAATAGCCCACATAGCCAGTGACCCTTGACCCGTCATAGCAATTAACACAAGTAAGCCTGCTAAAATACCGTGACAAGCTAATACTTTGGCTGCATTTAATTTTTGCATAATCGCGGCGCCAGCAAAGCGCCCTATCATTGCACCTGCAAAATAATAACTAATGTAATGTGCTGCTTGCTGCTCTGGTAAGCCTGCAATATGATCTAAGGTTAAAAAGCCGACTAAAAAGCTGCCTATGGCCACTTCAGCCCCTACATAAACAAAAATACCAATCGCGCCTAAAATAAGGTGGCGATATTTCCATACGCTGCCTAAATCAACAAACTCAGTGTCGCCTTGGTTTTCAGCTTCACTGTCAATCGCTTTACCTAGTTTAGGTAACTTTAAAAAGGCAAAAATAATCGCCAATGCTAATAGGCTTGCACTGAGCATTAAATAAGGAAATTTAACTTGTTCGGCTGTTGCTTGGCTAATTTCAGACAAAATCAACCAACTACCAAATAAAGGCGCAACCGTTGTGCCTAAAGAGTTAAAGGCTTGGGTCATGGTTAAGCGCGAAGAGGCTGTTTTTGCAGGCCCTAGTACACTTACATATGGGTTAGCAGAAACTTGTAAAATGGTGATCCCTGAAGCAAGAACAAACAAAGCTAATAAAAATAGCTCGTATACATGAGCTTCTGCAGCAGGGTAAAATAATGCACAACCAATTGCTGCGACAACTAAACCGACAACAATACCAAATTGATAACCTATTTTACTGACCAGTTTCCCCGCAGGGATTGACATAACAAAGTAGGCACCAAAAAAACAAAATTGCACCAACATTGCTTGGGTGTAGTTAAGGGAGAACATCCCCTTTAAATACGGAATTAAAATATCGTTCAAGCAAGTAAGAAAACCCCACATAAAAAACAAGGTCGTAAGCGATGTTAACGCAAAGGTGTGTGTGGACCCTGGTTTTTGGCTGTTTTCCGTTGCCGATAGTGGCTGTGTGATATGTGCCATAGTATAATCTCTAATTATTTATAACTATCAGATTGTTACCTCTATTTTATTGCGTTTAATAAAACTTAAAATGCAGATAATAGTTGCAACACCAAATGTAAGCGCTTACATTTATAACATACAAATAAAATTTATCAATTTATTTACAAAATTATTGTAAGCGCTTACACGCAATGTTAGGCAATTATTTTTGCTTAGCTAATTACTTTAAGTTTATTATTACTGCAAATGTAAGGACGTATCTCATTGTGTTTAAAACCATTTCGTTGCCAGGCACGTCAGCCCTTTTAAAATCACCCTTTATTTTTGGGGTTGCCACGGCCTCCTTTCAAATAGAGGGAGGTTACGATACGCGTCTTCCTTGTATTTGGGATACTTTTTGTAACCAGCCAAATACCATTGCTGATAATAGTAACGGCAACCAAGCGTGTGAACACATAGAATATTGGCAACAAGATGTAAAAATGATTGCTGATTTAGCTGTAGACGCTTATCGACTTTCAATTTCTTGGCCGCGCGTTTTACACCAAGATGGCAGCTTGAATATTCAAGGTATGGCGTTTTACAAATCGCTACTGCAAGCTCTAAAAGCGCGCAATATTAAAACCTATGTCACTTTATATCATTGGGACTTGCCACAACATTTAGAAGACAGTGGTGGCTGGCTCAACCGCGATACAGCTTACCAATTTGCTCATTACACTCATATAGTCACTCAGCAACTAGAGGGCTTAGTTGATTCTTATGCGACCTTAAACGAACCTTTTTGTAGTGCCTACTTAGGCTATGAGATAGGAGTACACGCACCAGGCATAAAAAGTCAAAAAGCAGGACGCCAAGCGGCGCACCACCTTCTGCTTGCCCATGGACTCGCGATGCAGGTGATACGTAAAAATTGCCCTACGATAGAAGCCGGTATAGTGCTTAATTTTAGCCCTGCCTACCCACTCACCATAAATGATAAACGCGCTGCTGAGCTTGCCGATGATTACCATAACCAGTGGTATATTAAGGCTATATTAAAGGGCTGCTACCCTAAGATAATTAATCAGCTTACCAGTGATGTAAAACCCCATATTGGCGACGAAGATATGGCAATTATTAGTCAAAAAGTCGATTTTTTAGGGGTTAATTACTATACTCGTATTCATTACAAAAATACGCCAGATCATTGGTTTAGCGAAGTTCCTCTAAAGAATGTTGCCACCACCGATATGGGCTGGGAAGTTTACCCACAGGGATTGTGTGAATTACTACTTTCATTAAATGATCGTTACACTTTACCTAAAGTATATATAACAGAGAACGGCGCAGCGATGGCCGATGTATTAATAGACGGTAAAATAGATGACATACAACGTATCGATTACTACCATAGCCACATTAATGCCGTTCATAATGCAGTTGAGCAAGGCGTGAATGTGCAAGGCTACTTTGCATGGAGCTTAATGGATAATTTTGAATGGGCCTATGGTTATGAAAAGCGCTTTGGGCTAGTCTATGTTGATTACCAAACTCAACAACGTACATTAAAACAAAGCGCAATTGCGTATCGTGATTTTCTTAAACAGCGCCAAAAATAATAACGAGTGGCTTTTATGCTGAGTAAAAAAGAAAAAATAGCTTATGGCCTAGGTGACACGGCCAGTAATATTATTTTTCAAACCGTGATGCTGTTTTTAACTTTTTTCTACACTGATATATTTGGTATTTCGCCTGCGGTTGTTGGTACCCTTTTTTTAGTAGTCAGAGTTATTGATGCAGTAACAGATCCAATAATGGGCGCCCTAACTGACGCCACTCATACTAAATACGGCAGCTACCGACCCTACCTACTTTGGCTTGCTATCCCTTTTGCTGTTATCAGCGTGATCACCTTTACTACTCCTGCGCTTGATGACGGCAACAAAATTATTTACGCGTTCGTTACCTACACCCTACTAATGTTGGTTTATACCGCAATTAATATTCCTTATTCGGCACTTGGCGGTGTATTAAGTCGAAATCCTAACGAACGCGTTTCCATTCAGTCATACCGATTTGTATTTGGCATGCTGGGTGGTTTATTGGTTACTAGCTGTACCTTGCCTTTAGTAAAATGGTTTGGCGATGGTAATAACGAATTGGGCTATCAACTCACCATGCTGGTTATGAGCTGCCTAGGCGTGGTGTTATTTCTAATTTGTTTTCGTTACACCAAAGAGCGGGTGATCAATCCGCCGCATAAATTATCTTTAAAAACACAACTCCACGTTTTATGGCAAAATCAGCCGTTTAAAATCTTATGTATGGCTGCACTGGTATTATTGACAAGTATGGTGCTGCGCACGACACTAGCTATTTACTATGTAAAGTATGTGCTTGGCAAAGAAGATTTAATCACCGAATTTGTAACCTTAGGTATGATTGGTAATATTTTAGGCTGCGCTTGCGCACAACCTTTAAGTAAACGCTTTGATAAAAAAGCGGCTTATGTTTATCTGCAATATATTTCCGCCATATTGAGCTGCCTTGCTTTTTTTGTCCCTAATGAACACGTTTTACTGGCTTTTTTAGTGTATTTTTTATGGTGTTTTTTCACTCAAATGGCAACGCCTTTATTATGGGCAAAAATGGCTGATGCTATTGATTACGGAGTCTGGCAGAATGGCCGTCGACTCACCGGTTTAGTTTACGCAAGCATCGTATTTTTTATTAAATTGGGGCTTGCATTAGGCGGAGCGATTGCCGGTTGGTTACTTGCTTATTATCAATATCAAGCCAATGTCGAATTAAGCGAGGCAACTAAAAACGGTATTTTAACCTCATTCACACTCTACCCTGCGATTGGCAGTGTACTTGTGGCTTTAATAATGAGTAAATACAGCCTAGATAATAAAACCATTAAAAAAATCACTGCCGATTTAACACAAAAAAGCAATTTGTAGCAAGGAATAGTATGGCCACCATTTATGAAGTGTCAAAGCTTGCAGGGGTGTCACTTGCCACTGTTTCAAGAGTAATGAACAACAATGCAAACGTAAGTGATGCAACCAGAAAAAAGGTTACCTTAGCCATGGAAGAGCTAGGCTACCGTCCTAATTCTATTGCGCAATCACTGGCTTCTAATTGCTCTAATAGCGCGGGCTTGTTAGTTTCAGAGCTTAAAGGTCCATTTTATGGGCCAATGATGAGCGGTATAGAGAACACCTTAAGAAACCAAGGTAAACACGTTATTATTACTGCAGGACACAGTGACGCAGAGCGAGAGCAACAAGGCATCGAATTTTTAATTAGCCGCAATTGCGACGCACTTATTTTACATGTTGAAGCTATTAGTGATGAATACTTAATAAAGTTAAGTAAAGGCAAAACTCCGTTTGTTTTGCTTAACCGCTACATTGAAGAGCTCGCCGATCGCTGTATTATTCTTGATAATACTAAAGGTGGCTATTTAGCCACTAAATACATTCTTGAGTCGGGCCATAAAGAGATTGCCTATATTAGCGGTCCACTGTGGAAAAAAGATGCTCAAGAGCGCTTAAACGGACATAAACAAGCACTTGCTGAATACGCCATTGAATTTGATAAAAGTAATTTATTTGAAGGTGACTTTGTCGAAGAAAGTGGCTACGAAGGCTTCGCTACACTTTATAAAAATAACCCCGCATTTACCGCCCTAGTATGTGCCAATGACGAAATGGCAACCGGTGCCATGGTGAGTGCTAGAGAGCATGGTATACAACTGCCTTCGCAGCTTTCTATTATCGGCTACGATAACGTGTTTTTTACCCGTCACGTGTACCCTCCGTTGAGCACTATAAACTATCCTATCGATGAGATGGGTAAAGTGGCAGCGCAGTGGGTACTGAGTCATGTTTATCAAAAAAGCGTACACCCCATTCAAACGTTATTTGAGCCCGAGTTAGTTATACGCCAATCTGTGGTTAAACCTTTAACATCAAGCTAATAGGGGTGTTAAACAAGCTGGTTGAGTAATGCTAAATTTATTGGTTTTAACAATACCTGCTCTATTTCTAGTTGCCTGATATGCACAGCATCAGGCTCCATACCACTAATAATGACGCGTTCAATGTCAGGGTAATGCTGTTTAATAAACCCTGCTAGCTCTAAACCAGTTCCATCTGGCAAATGCATATCGAGCAATACTTTATCGTAATTACTGTTATGTTCAAGCATTGCTTTACAGTCTTTGACACTTGTTGCTATATCGGTATCTACATCCAAGCTTTCTAATAATAACTGGGTAATTTGCGCGGCATCGGCATCGTCTTCTACTAATAGAAAGCACTTTTTGTCGTTACTCGGTTTGGGTATTGGCTGAACCGGCGAAACCGGTTGATCTTTTTGTCCAAGCCTTAATTCTAAACATTGATAGAGCAAGTGGGAATCCACAGGTTTGGCAATCATATCGTCAAACCCTAACGCATTGAGTTCGTTATGAATGCCTTTCATAGTTGCTGCGGTTAAGGCTATGATTGCACCTTTAAATCCTAGCTTTCTAAGCTCAATAGCAGCTTCTTTTCCGCCCATTACCGGCATATGGATATCTAAAAATATAATATCGTAAGTAGTGTGCCCGTCTGCTAGTTGTTTCTTTACTTTGTCGAGTGCTTGCTTACCATTATCAGCATAATCTACCTCAGCGCCTGCCGAACCAATTAAGTGACCAACTAGCACGCGTAAATCGCGTAAATCATCAACCACCAATACTTTGCCGCTCACTTGGCAGGGCGCTACTTTTTGCTGCATATTGGGGGTTAAATCAAGTTTTAATAAATTGCGCTCTACCTGTCTGATATCACCAGGGTATAAGGAAATGGTAAACGTTGAGCCTTCACCAACATGAGAGTCTAATGAAATATCCCCCTGCATACGACTAAGCAGTTCAGAACAAATAGCTAAACCTAAACCTGCACCACCTACTGAGCGTGACTCTACATCGGCTATCTGCTCGAAAGGCTTAAAGATGAGGGCTTGTTTTTCTGGAGCAATACCTAAGCCTGAGTCTTTAATACTAAAAAATAGCATTTCACGCTCAGCGACCATATCAGTCCATGCGTTAACCACAATTTCGCCTTGCTCGGTAAATTTAATCGCATTATTAATCAGGTTAATAAGAATTTGTCTAAGCCGAGTAGCATCGATACGAACGACTAGTGGCAAAGGCTCCAGTGATTCAAATTTTAGTGATAAACCTTTATCCAGCGCTGATACGCGCATTAACGTAAATACGTCGGCCATTAGGCTATCAAGATTAACCTCTGACAAACTGAGTTCAAGCTTATCAACAGCAATTTTAGATAAGTCCAAAACGTCATTTAGTAAGCTTAATAAGTGTTTACCATTACGATAAATCACACCTAGCTCGTTTTCAGCCTGCTTGTTAAAGTCACTAAGCATCAACAACTCGGTATAGCCTAAAATAGAAGATAGCGGTGTGCGCAATTCGTGGCTTAAATGTGCTAAAAAGCGATCTTTTGAGCGGTTTTCAGCCTCCGCTTTTAAACGCTCCACTCGCTCATCTTCCACATCTCGACGTGCTAATGCATAACGAATAGAGCGGGCAAATCGGCTACCACTCATTTCACTTTTAACTAAGTAATCAACGGCTCCAGCATCAAGCGCAGCTGAATCGAGGGCATCGTTAGATTGCCCAGTAAGCATAATAATAGGCCCACAGAAACCATTTTTAAGCGCTTGTTTTAGCACACTTAAGCCATCAGATGCCCCTAAGCGATAATCAAGCAAGCAAATATCATGTTGATTTTTACTCAACACTTCCACCGCCTGCTCAGGAGAAGTTATCCACTCTATGTCAAACACATGGGAACTGAGCTGCTCTAAATAGTCACGAGTTAAAATATAATCATCTTCATCGTCTTCAACCAATAGCAGTTTCGTTGCCTTTGCTAACATAGCCTCTCCTGTTTTAATAATATGCTTAATCGTTAAACGTGCTTGGTAGCTCTACAAACTCAACCCAGTATTTACCCAGTGTTTTCATCAACTCAACTAAGCCATCAAACGTAACAGGCTTAGTTATGTAAGACGCAGCGCCTAGGTTATAGCCTTTAACCATGTCTTCTTCTTGCTTAGAGGTGGTTAAAATTACCACTGGGATGCCTTTTAAATTAGGATGCGCTTTAATAGCTTGAAGTGCTTCGCGGCCATCCATTCTCGGCATGTTTAAATCAAGTAAAATTAAGCCTGGTCTTGGCGAGATGCTTTTATCTTCAAACTTGCCTTTGCGCTCTAAGTACTCTAAAAGCTCTACACCGTCTTCAACAAAGTGTAATTCATTTAAAACGCGACTTTCTGCAAGCGCGTCTTGGGTTAACAAACGATCATCTTCATCATCATCTGCCATTAAAATGGTAATCGGTTTTACGGTTGTTAATGGCATATTATGCCTCTCCTTTTAATGTGAATAACTCTGCATCCACGGGTAATTTAATGATGAAAGTTGCCCCTTCACCTAGGGTACTTATCGCGGCAATAGAGCCACCGTGACGCTCTACAATTCGACGGCAAACAGACAAACCTATACCCGTCCCTTTGTATTGTGAGCGACCATGTAAGCGCTGAAATGGTACAAATATTTTATCCGCATACTCATCTGAGAAACCGATACCGTTATCCCTGACTGTAATTACATGCCAACTTATTTCACTGTTATGATCTTCACTAAACTCGCTCACTCGTTCAAAGTCAATATTAATAACAGGGTCTACGTTAGGCCCTCTAAACTTCACCGCATTTGAAATTAAGTTTAAAAACAGCTGATGCATTTGACTCGGATCAGCCTGAATAACGGGCATATTAGCCGTGACAATTTGTGCATTACACTCATTAATCGCTATTTCTAAATCACTTTTTATATCATTCAAAATGCTGTTTAAATCGGTATCGGTAAAATCTTTACCTCGGGTGGTTACTCGAGAAAACTCTAATAAATCATTAATTAAATTAGACATTCTTTGCGCGGCATTTTTCATGCGGGCAATGTAGTCTGTACCTTTTTCGCCTAACTCGTCTTTAAACATGCTCTCAAGCCGGTCGCTAAATGCTTGAATTTTCCTTAGCGGCTCTTGCAAGTCATGACTGGCAACAAAGGCAAACTCTTCTAACTCTCGGTTACTGCGACTTAATTCATCAGAATACAAGGTAAGCTCTTGGGTACGTTCAGTTACTTTACTCGCTAAGGTTTCATTTTGCATTTCCAGCTCGGCGCGATACACGGCCGCATTTTTTAAATTCAGCCTCGCCAATAAAAACATACCCAAAATCAATAATGCGCTGGTAACTGCAGTAATACCAAAAGTGATCTTTGCTTCTTTTTTAATTTGCGCTAATTTCGAAAAGTGACTGACTTTAAACAGTAGTTCGCGCTCTTGAATATCATTAACTCGCTCACGAATTTCTCTATATAAGTCGCGTCCTTCATGTGAATTAAGTATTAGTAAGGCGCGCTGCTCTTTATCATTTAATGCTAATTTAACTGTTTTTTTAAGCTCAACTATTTTAGCTTCAACCAATAGTAACAACTGTGCAATACGCTGCGCTTGGCCATCAATTTCTGAGTGTAAGTCGCTCACATGATTAGTTTGAGACTCTATTTGTGCGATGGCATCGTAATACGGCACTAAATAGTCATCGGCTTGGGTTAATAGATACCCTCGCTGTCCCGACTCGGCTTGCACTACCGAAAGGTGTAGCTGCTCTATCGCCGTGCTTAACATATTAGTGTTGTCTAAACTTTGCTGGGTACGCGATAACCCTTGAATAGTATTAATGGCTAAAAAAGCATTACCAACAATAATACACAACACTATAGAGATAAATAACGCCCATACTACATTTGCTTTGCCTTGCTGTTTGCGTTTAATCATTTATCATCCTGAATTATTTAGGGTTACTTCGACTCTGAAATAAGCTGTAAACTGTCACTGCACGCTTGGCAATTAGCAATTATTTTATCCAGTGCGGCGAGCGCTTTATCTTTTGGCATATCGTTTTCAAGTACTAGCTTAATCAGCTCGGCATTCATCGAAATACGATTTAGCGGCGCACGCGCGTCGTGTACCAGCTCATTCAAAGGTTTTGCCTGTTGTGGTGATGCCATTAAAGTCCTCGTTTTGTTGTGATTAAATTTACATGCTGGTTATTTATACTCGCCAATACCACCATAA
Source organism: Pseudoalteromonas sp. BSi20439 (assembly GCF_000241165.1). Taxonomy (NCBI): domain Bacteria; kingdom Pseudomonadati; phylum Pseudomonadota; class Gammaproteobacteria; order Alteromonadales; family Pseudoalteromonadaceae; genus Pseudoalteromonas; species Pseudoalteromonas sp. BSi20439. The sequence continues at coordinate 25,352 of NZ_BADW01000117.1, read as the reverse complement.
GCATTTAAACGGTTATATAAGGTTTTAGTGCTAATACCCAGCATTTGTGCTGCTAATGTTTTATTCCCTTGTACTTTATCGAGCGTGGCATGAATAAGTTCTTTTTCAACTTCTTCAATAGTTTGCCCTGCTGATACCTGCTTGTCCTCAGGTTGAGTATTAACCCTTGAAAAAGGCGACTCTAAGTTATCAGGTAAACTAATTGTGCTGGTTTGCGGGTCGCTCATAATAAAAGCGCGGTGAATGGCATGGCGAAGTTCACGTACGTTGCCCGGCCAGTCGTAGGTTTCAAGCTCTTTAAGCTGCTCATTAGCCCAAGCAAACGCTGTACCGTTTTCATCGTTTAACTGCCCTAAAAACGATTTAGCAAGTAACGCAATATCTTCTTTTCGATCTCGTAGTGGCGGTATATCAATAGGAAAAACAGCGAGCCTAAAGTAAATATCTTCACGTAATATATTGTTCTGCGCTAAATCGGTGAGTGAGCGGTTAGTGGCTGAAATAACACGGCAATTTACTGGTAACTCACGATTTCCACCAACTCGGGTTACTTTTTTAGTTTCGAGTACACGCAGTAAATTAGGCTGCATATCAATCGGCATTTCGGTGACTTCATCAAGAAATAACGTGCCACCGTCGGCTTGTTCAAACACGCCGTCTTTACGGGCAATGGCACCAGTAAATGCGCCTTTTTCATGGCCAAATAATTCACTGCCAATTAGTTCTTTAGAGAGTGCCCCACAGTTACTCGCCACCAGTGGACCTTCGCATTTACTAGCATTATGAATGGCTTGCGCTACCACCTCTTTACCTACCCCGCTTTCACCCATAAGCATGACATTAGCATTGGTTTTAGCTACGCGCTCTATCATAGTATAAAGCTGTTGCATGGGTGCAGACTCGCCAATAAGCGTATCAAAATGATGAGTAATGGCGGCACTTTTTGCCTTTTTAACTGTTTTTTTCGGGCCGTTTAATACTAATTCTAAATCTTCACGTTGCAGCGGCTTTAATAAATGCGACACATTAGGCTCACACATGTCAGCTAAAATTCCTTTAACTGAAGGGTGCCCCGAAATAAGAGTGACTTTAGGCGATTGGCCAATCATTTTTAAATGATCTAATAAATGCAAGCCACTGCCATCTGGCAGCATAAAATCAAGCAGCACATGATCGAAAGTATTATTTTCAAACCACTGGTGCGCTTCTTTTAAACTAGTTGCTGTATTAATGTTGTGGCCAAGAAACTCAACAATATGGCAAATAACATCACTGAATTCGACGTCGTCATCGACTAAAAGTATATTTAACATGAATAATCCCTATGCTTTTTTACCATTCTACTTACCCTTTTATATAAATGAAAGATATACATAATTAGGGTACAAAGCGCGGCTACTTTATTTTTTAATCCGCCAGTTTAATTAAAAATAGCTGTATAGACGCTGAAATAGCGCTATTTTATGCGGCTTATTAAATCCCTATTAAAGAAATTAATACAACCAACTGATATAATTTATTTTTATTACAGGAGTTGTTATGCGCTTATTAAAAACCTACATTCATCCCTCAATCAATATTGAGCAAGGTCGTCAATTTTCTCGCCCAACCGCTCGCGCAATTGCATTTAAGCAACAACACATTTTACTTATGTATACTCAGCGCTACGACGACTTTAGTTTACCTGGCGGTGGGATTGACCCACATGAAAGCATAGAGCAGGGATTGATCAGAGAACTGAGTGAAGAAACTGGCGCACAAAATATAAAAATCTGCAGTGAGTTTGGGCTTTATGAGGAATACCGTCCTTGGTATAAAGATGACTTTGATATTATTCATATACAATCATATTGCTACCTCTGCCAAATTGATGAGCAACTCGGTCAAGCGCAGCTAGAACACTATGAACAACAAAATGGCATGCAGGCCAAATGGGTTGATATTTTCCAGGCGATAGCCCATAACGAACGCACACTTGCAAACAGTGACAAGCAAGGGCTTTCGATAATTCGCGAAACTTACCTACTAAAAGCCATTGCGGCACAATTTTTTACCTAAGTGTTTAGGGCTGCGTTTGCGGTTCGCTCAGCGTTTTTTTAACCACATAAAAGCGGTATAGTCCTAGCAAATTACTACTTAAAAACAGGCTTTCCATGAGTATTGCCACTGGTGAGCCGGCAAAAATATTATGTGTTATCCAAAAAGAGGTTCCCACCACCATACATAACCTTAAGTGCAAGTCTCGATTTTGAAATGAAGCAATGGTTTGTATTAATGTCGCCACCAATGCAAAGGCGCTAAACCAATCTTGCCAAGTAAAATAAACGGCTAAGCAGCTTACTGTCATAAACCCAAACATAGCCCAAGTATGCTTAAAGTAAATACAGTAAAAATAACGCACCGCGGCAATAAACATTAAGCAGCCGGCACTGTTAAAACCCAATATAAAAAAGTGTACAGAGGTTAATAACACTGAGGTAAATAAACAGCTTAAAATAATTCGTCGGGACTTAAACTGAAATGAAGCTAAGTCGAGTAAAGTGGCAACTGCAACCAACGATTGGGCAATTATAAACATAACACTCCAAGGCATTAAGGCTTAAAAATGGGGAGTGTATAGTGCTTTATAAAAACAGCACTTAACTTAAGTTAAGTCGCTTACGAATTCGTGATAACGAAATAGCTGAAATACCTATATACATTGCCACTTGGCTCAAGCTTAGCTGCGCCAACCAATGGGGTTTATGTTTGAGTAAATAACAGTAACGCTGCTCGGGGCTATTTAGTAATAAAAATGCCTCTTTAGCTTCTTTAAAAATAAGTTGCTGTGCAATAAGCTGCTGCTTAATCAGTTGATACTGTGCTTGCTCAAATAGTGTTAGTGGTACTTTAATTACACTTGCTTCGTTAATCACTTTTAATTGATAAAACGCAGGCGTTGAGGTCATCCAATTGGCAAACAGCAATGCAAATTCATCTTTAAAATAAAACTCTTTACACTTTTGTACGCCGTCTATATCGTCATGAATAGCGCCTAAAACCCCCTGAACAATTAAATACCCATAACCTTGTACATCGCCTTGTTGCACTAATACGGTATTGGGCGCTATTCGTTGCTGAGGATACTTCCCAGCTAATTGCACTTTAAACTTGTTTACTAGCGCTTCATAACTATCGCCAAGCGATAAAAGTGGATTATCAGACATTAAAAATTACCATTTTTTCATTAAAGCATGCGTAATATCAGCCGCTGACACACCCACCCTAGGAATATATTTTTGGCCACACCACAAAGGCGAAAAATCACTTTTAGCACTTTTTTCAGCGCGACTTCTTAATGCCGTTATTGCACTGCTGGCGTGTGGAAACGCAGGAACCCCATTTGGCATAGCACCTAATTCTTGCATTACTCGATTTTGAATACCCCGAGCGGCCCTACCAGAGAACAATGTGGTCAGTGTGGTCTCATCTTGTTGCTGATCTAAAATAGCCTGTTGATGCAAAGCCGATGTTGTTGCCTCCTTGCATAGTAAATAAGCACTCCCTACTTGGACTGCACTGGCTCCTAACGCTTTAAATCGCTGTACATCACCGGCCGAAGCAATGCCACCAGCAGCAATAATAGGCAGTGATATATGCTCAACACAATGTTTAACTAACTGCTCAGTATTTTGTTGCAAGCTTAAATCCATAGATAAAAAATGGCCTCGGTGCCCCCCAGCTTCTAAACCCTGTGCAATTATGGCATCAGCACCATTTTTACTAAGCCAAATAGCTTCATCTAAGGTAGTGGCCGTTGAAATTACTTTAGTACCCCAGCTTTTTATTTGCGCCACAATAGCTTGCTCAGGTAAACCAAAATGAAAACTCACAACTGCTGGCTTATAAGGTGCAATTATATCAACAATCGATTGATTTATAGGTTGACGAGAAGCCCCTGCAGTTAAGCTTTGCGGGTCAATTTTATACTCTGTAAAGTAAGCGGCAAGTAATGCATGCCAGCACTGTTGTTGCGCGGATGTGTAGTCAGCAACTGTATGACAAAAAAAGTTAAGATTAAACGGCTTCGTTGTTTTGTGGCTAAGTATTTCTAGCTGCTCAACTAATTGTGCTGGCGATAACATAGCGCAAGGCAAAGAGCCTAACCCTCCAGCCTCACTTACAGCAAGAGCAAGCTGCTCGTTTTGAACACCGGCCATAGGTGCCTGAATTATCGGTAAAGCGGTATTAAACAATGATGGCTTCATCTGAACTCTCCCTGTAACTTTTTCAACAACTTGCAGTATTTACAGAACCATAGCAAAAACAGCAAGCAAACAACATCTAGATTTTAGTCATATTTAATGTAAAAACTATTACTAACAAATAGTTATAACTTTTTTAATATCAAAAAACTAACTGGCTTTGGTTTTGCAGCTACCCTATTACATAATTTGTTAGGAGGTAAAATGAGTAACACAGTTGATACGATCAATCCCGCAACCGAGCAAGTCATTAATAGCTATACGCTGCTTTCTCAAGCTCAAGCAGAACAAGTGATCGAAAAATCTCATGAAACATACTTAACATGGCGATTAACCTCGTTTACCGAGCGCGCACAATATCTAAATAAATTAGCCTCTTTGTTTGAAAGTCAAAAAGAAGCCTTAGCAAAACTGATGACCGAAGAAATGGGTAAAGTCTATGAGCAGGGTTTCCAAGAAGTACAGCTTTGTGCTGACATTTGTCGTTATACCGCGGAACATGGCGCAGACATGCTTAGTGACGAGGAGCGCGACATGCAAGGCGGTCGTGCAATAATAAGCTATCGCCCTATCGGCGTGCTGTTGGGTATTCAGCCGTGGAACTTCCCACTTTATCAAGTTATTAGATACAGTGCCGCAAACATTATGGCAGGTAATACCACGGTATTAAAACATGCTGGTAATGTATTTGGTATGGCTGAGAAAATTGAAACACTATTTCTACAAGCAGGCTTTCCTGAACACTGCTTTAGCAACTTACTAGTTGATGGTAAAACTGCCAGCGCCCTTATTTCACACTCAGCTATTAGTGGCGTAACCTTTACTGGAAGTGATGGCACTGGTAAAAAAGTGGCAGAGCAAGCTGCCAAGCATGTTAAAAAAACCGTGCTAGAGCTGGGTAGCAACGATGCTTTTGTTGTACTTGATGACGCGGACTTAGCCCTTGCAGTCAAAGCATGTTTACAAGGACGCATTATCAACAACGGCCAAACCTGTGTTGCAGCCAAGCGCTTTGTGGTGGTCGATTCACTCTACAATGACTTTAAGGAAGCACTAAGTCAGCAGTTTAAGGCCATAAAAATGGGCAACCCAATGGATGAAGATACAGAACTGGGCCCTATGGCACGCGAAGATTTACGCGACAAAATTCACCAGCAAGTGCAAGACTCTGTCAATGCGGGTGCAAAAGTAATTGTAGGCGGCGAAATACCGCAACAAACGGGTTATTACTATCCACCAACTGTGCTCGAAAACCTTACACCGGGTATGCCTGCTTATGACGACGAGCTATTTGGCCCTGTCGCATCTTTGATGAAAGCCAAAGATAACGACGACGCTATGCGTATTGCTAATGATTCACGCTATGGACTAGGCGGTGGTATATTTTCAAAAGATGAGAAGAAAGCCATTGAACTGGCCAAAAAGTATTTTGATACCGGCATGATTAATATTAATGGCTATGGTTTGGCACAACCAAACCTACCATTTGGCGGTGTTAAAGACAGTGGTTATGGCCGAGAGCATGGTGGCTTTGGGATTCGCGAATTTGTGAATGTTAAAAGCATTATGATTCACAGCTAGTATCAGGTATCAGGTATCAGGTATCAGGTATCAGGTATCAGGTATCAGGTATCAGGTATCAGGTATCAGGTATCAGGTTAGTAAAATTAAACACCGCGCTTGTAGCAAGCGCGGTGTTTTTTGTCTGATGAATTTTTAACACTCAACTGAATGGCTCGCTGTAGAAAATGCCGCAAACTTAAAAGCACTACCAAAATGTATTAAATGAGTTTATTTAAGAGAGTATTAATCTAATTTTTCATATAGCTGATATACATACCTATGAAAAATATCCGATACTTTTAATAATGCTGTCATGTTCAATGAATATTTTTTCTTTTCAAAAGAGTACCTAAAGTCAACAAAACTTGAATCAATATGCTCTAAAACTAAATCTAGTGACTTAAAATCACTAGGATAGTCAGAGTCCAAATAACAAAGTCGTAAACCATTTTGTAAATTTTCTGGAACTTTCTCAAAGAGTTTTGTTAGCCTATGGCCATTAATATCAGATTTTGAATAAAGATCTTTGTAATTACCAAAACTATCTCTACCATCATAATAAGTTTTTGCACTTAGACTTTTAATATACAACTCTACAGAAAAAGATGCGCATGTAATAAATGGAGAGCCTGGATGCTTTCTAACATATAAAGCATGAGCAGCATCATTAAACTCTATTGCCTTACCCATAATTTCTCTATTAGGGATATTTGTCGAAAAAATATTATTCATAACTACTCAGGTGTTTAATTTAGATTATTAGAAATTTAAACGAATAAAATAATAAATTATTTAACATATTTTTCTTAATATAAATAAGATAAAAAACCTAAGCAACAACTCATATTTTACTTTCTTTAGCCTAAAACCTTTAACCTAACACCTTTACTATACCTAGCTATTCTCAAACATTGGTACTTTGCGTTTATCTGCTTTGCTCATTGCCAGTTCTTGTATATCTTGCTGCTTTTGCTCGCTTGGTTTTGTTTCTAGGGATTGCTGATTAGCATCTTCAAATACCAATTCGGTAAGTAAGGCAAAATGATCAGAGCCATATTTAGCAAGGCGCTTTATTCGTTTTACACTAAAGCCTTTTGAGTGAAATAAATGATCAAGCGGCCAACGCATAAAAAAGTAATTAGCATGAAAAGTATTAAAAAAACCACGGCCTTTACGTGGGTCTAAAAAGCCACTAATTTGCATAAATAAACGAGTACTGCGCGACCAAGCAACATCATTTAAATCGCCTGCGACTATGGTCGGGCGAGTTGAGTCTTTAATTGCTTTTGCTACCATTATTAGCTCACTGTCGCGCGGTCGTGATGAGTCTTTTTCTGTAGGGCTCGGTGGGGCGGGATGAATAAAGTGCCCCTGCATTTTTAACCCTTGGTGGTTTTCAAACAAAATATGTATAGAAGGAATATCATCTTCTATAAGTGCACAAATTTGTGCATCGAGTATGTTAAATTTACTAAATACATGCATGCCGTAGCGATTATCTTTAGGGCAATGTACTTGATGAGGGTAGTGCTTTTTAAGCACAGACAACTTATCTTGCCACCAACTATCGCTTTCTAAGGTGATAAGTAAGTCTGGCTGATATTTATCGACTAAGTTAATTAACTGCTCACTGTGTCGATTCGACATAAGCACATTAGCGGATAAAATTCTGATACTGTGATCACTGCTTTTTGGTGCGGTTAATACTTCTTTTTTAGCGAACCAGGTGTAGGGATAAATCCACTTAGCTTGAAGCGCTAAAATAACTAAAGCGACAGTGGCTAATAACGGGTATGTAATATAGTCGCTTTGCCACATACCTATCAGAGCCGCTATAACGATAGCGCTTGCTAGGTAGCACACCTGCAAGCGCACAAAGTCACAGCTACGTACCAAATAATGCTGACTGTATGACAGAGGTAATAACGTTATTAATAACAACAAGCCAGTAATTATGACCAATACAATGAGCATTTATAAATCCTAATAGCGCTGTAAAATAGAGAGTATTTCACGAGTGTCGTGCACTAAATGTATAATAGTGCGATCAACTTCAATTCGCACTGTGCCTCTTTCTCTATCTATTACTCTAGCACGCTTATAAATGTCATGCCCAAGGATATCACCTTGATAATAAGGCCTATGCCACCCTGGTGGAGTCCATCCTTGGCGAATTAATTGCTTGGCCTGTTTTTTAGAAATCCATTTTCTATCATGGTATTGATTATATTTATGCTTTTTCCAGTGATGCTTGTTTGCATGTTTATTCGCATGCTTGTCTGTATGTTTGTCTTTGTGTGGTACAGCAAATGCGTTTGTTGCCGTTAGCGTAAAAACCATTAATAAAATACTGATTAGTGTTTTCATGGCAATTCTCCAGTGTGATCATTACTGAAGAGTATTGACGGCTAAGCCTGAACATTACATGAAACGAGACAAATTAGCGTTGCTTGTACTGAGTTTTACAATGACTGCGCATAATCGCGGGATCGCGCAGCTTCAGGTGTTTAGTTTTACGCCCAGCATGGCGCTTACGCCATACTTTAAATGAGCCGCTAGAGATATGCTCCCGCATAAAATTAACTAACTGAGAGTAATTTAGCCCATAAAGGTTTTCAATGGCTTCAAATGGCGTTCTATCTTCCCATGCCATTTCGATAATCCGCGATTGCTGTTCTCGATTAAACATATTCATTCCAAATTCGGTTAATACGCAAAAGTTAAATTTAGCGATCATCACTTGGTTGTTATGTTAAAAATATAACCTCTTTTTTATTTGTTGGGTTTAATTAAGTGTATGATTAATCTATACACTGAAACCGGAGCTAAAAGGATGTTTACAAAACTACCTAAGTGGGTCGAATATGGTGCGTTTACCCTCGCTTTTATTGCCGGTATGGTAAATGCAGTAGGTTTATTAGGGTTCGAACAACAAGCAATCTCTCACGTTTCGGGGTCGGTGACTTCATTAGCTATTGAACTTACTACCAACATCCAGGCGGCGTTGTTTTTAATTGCGATTGTACTGAGTTTTATATTTGGCTCGGCATTAACAGGCTTAATGCTTTCAGGCGGTTCACTTAAGCTAGGCCGCCATTACGATACGCTCTTATTTATTGAGGGTATTTTACTGCTGTTAAGCGCACAGCTACTTCAATATTCTTACCCTTACGCACTTACACTTGCTTCTGCGGCCTGCGGCTTACAAAATGCTTTAGCCACTAACTACAGCGGCGCAGTTGTGCGAACTACTCACTTAACCGGTATTTTTACCGATCTGGGTTTGATGTTTGGTAAAGCCCTAAAAGGAGAAGCTTTTGACAATAGAAAATGCTTGGTCTTTGTCTTAATTATTGTCGGGTTTTTAGCCGGCGGAGTGGTAGGTGTATTACTATTTAAACATTACTCAGTGCTCACTTTAGTTTTTCCCGGCATTTTTTGTATTGTTTTATCGATTACTTATCGGGTTTATAGGTTGAGTGTGCTTTAACCAATTCACAAAATCCCCTACCCTAAACTTATCAAATTGCCGATGTGCTGGAATTTATGAAATATTACTATTTACCCCCGTTATTGTTATGCAGTCAGTTAGGTTTAATTAATAGTGCGTGTGCTGAAGATACCGCGCAATCAATTGAACGTATCACCACCACAGCATCACGTAGTGAAGCGCTTTCCACGCCATTACCACTGGTGATAAGTGTATTAAGTGAATCACAGCTTGAGCTTATAGCTCCTACCCACGTAGAAGAAGCGCTGCAACGCGTTGCAGGTGCCAATGTGCAACGTGGAAATGGCCAAGAGTATTTACCGGCTCTGCGCTCGCAAGTACTTTCTGGAACGGGCGCTTGTGGTGGTGTTTTAACCGCAGAAGATGGCATAGCTCTTCGTGCAGCGGGCTTTTGTAATATTAATGAACTATTTGAAGCGCATAGCGAAATGGCAGAGCGTATTGAAGTATTAAAAGGCCCAGGTTCTGCACTTTATGGTTCTAATGCAGTGCATGGTGTAATTAACGTTATCACCCCTGATACTACCCAAGATAGTGGTTTACTAGGCTTTGATTACGGCTCTTATGGTTATGCTCGCTATAAATTACGTTCAGGCCATGCCATGGATAATTCAGGCGTAGGTATTAATGCCAGTTTTACAGATGATAGCGGTTATCGAGATGACGAAAGCGTAAAGCAACAAAAAATAAATGTACGTCATCGCTACAATAACAGCAACTTAAGCTTAGTGTCTGGGCTTACGTATACTAATTTAGATCAACAAACTGCTGGTTATATTAGCGGTTTTCAAAGCTATAAAGATGAAGATATAGCACAGCAAAACTTTGATCCCGACGCCTTTAGAAAAGCTCGCTCGCTTAGAGCTTGGAGTAAAGCAAGCTGGCAATTAGGAGAGAACACACTGGTTGTTACCCCTTATATTCGTGACCAAAGCATGGACTTTTTTAAACACTTTTTACCCGGCACGCCACTTGAAAAGAATAGCCAAACAGGGTTTGGTCTGCAATCGCTTTATCAGCATTATGTGAACGACAATACCAACCTAAAGCTTGGTTTTGATGGTGAGTTTACACAAGCCGATTTTTTACAAACCCAAGATAACCCCACTCAAGGTTCTGCATTTTTAGTGGCCACAGTACCGCAAGGTAAGCATTACGATTACCAAGTTGATGCCACCTTATATGCCCCATTTGCCGCTATTGATTGGCAGCTAAATAATTGGCTTATAACCGCAGGTGTACGTTATGAGCATATGCAATATGACTATCAAAACAATATGCTTACAGGGCGTACAAAAGAGGATGGCAGTGAATGTGGTTTTGGCGGCTGTCGTTATAGCCGCCCCGAAAGCACTAAAAATAGCTTTAGTAATCTTTCGCCAAAACTAGGTGTGAGCTATCAGCTTAATATAAACAATACACTATACGCTAACTTTTCAAGAGGCTATAGAGCCCCCCAAGCAGCTGAGCTTTATCAATTACAACGCGAGCAAAGTACTGCCGACTTAGACGCAGAAATAGCAAATAATGCTGAGTTAGGTATTAAAGGGGTGTATAACAATACTCGATACGGTTTGTCGGCTTATGCGATGAGCAAGCACAACACCATCTACCGCGACAGTGACTTTTTTACTGTTAATGACGGCCAAACTCGACATCGTGGCATTGAACTTGAGTTAGCACACAGCTTTAATCAGCACTTATCGGTTAATTTTGCAGGCACTTATGCCAAACATACATACTCGAATGAGCAAATCATCGGCAGTATTAATATTAAAGGTAACGATATTGATACCGCACCTCGAAAGGTCGCTAATATCGACTTTAACTGGCAAGCCAACGAGCGTGTTAACCTTGCTCTGCAATGGCACTATGTGAGTCGCTATTTTACCGACCCTGAAAACTTACATGAATATCAAGGTCACGATATTTTAAGCTTGCGCGGCCAATGGCAAATAAGCCCACAATTATTACTCAGTGCGCGAATAATAAATCTAACCAACACGGCTTACGCACAGCGCGCCGATTACACCAGCTTTACTGGCGATCGTTACTTCCCAGGAAAACCGCGTAATGCCATGTTGTCTGTAAGTTACCAGTGGTAAAACAAAAAATGCGCTATATAAACTATATAGCGCATTCTTTTTATTCATTTATTTGTTTATCTAACGGCCAGTACAATTAAACCTGGCACCACAAAGAACGACCCTAACACATAGCCTAATGCAGCCGATTTATTATTTGTACCAATTTCGGCTAACTTTTCAGCCAACTTAATCGGTATTTCACGTAGTACAGGAATTCCGTAAATTAGTGCAACCGCAAATACATTAAACATAACGTGTACTAACGCAATCGTTAGCGCCACTTCAGCCATAGGCCCTGTAATTGATGTGGCAGCTAATAGAGCAGTAATGGTTGTACCAATATTAGCGCCTAGCGTAAATGGATAGATTTGACGTGTAGTAAACACACCACTTCCCGCAAGTGGGATCATTAAACTCGTTGTAGTAGATGACGACTGAACCATAACAGTTACCGCCGCACCTGATGTGATACCTGCGATAGGCCCGCGCCCAATTGCACCATGCAGTATATCTTTTGCAGTGCCAACTAACGCTTTTTTAAGTAGTTTACCTAGTGTAGTTACGGCAAATAAAATCAAACAAATACCTGCTATAACCATCGCTGCACCTAGAATTTTTGTGTCTAGGAAGCTAAATGCGTCTTTTATTACACCCACAGCTGGTTTAACAAGTGGTTTAATAAAGTTGTAGCTCTTTAATGATAAATCAGCATCACCAATAAATAGGTGCGACAGCGCAGCAGACATTTTTTGCAGTAAACCAAACATTATCTCAAGTGGTAAAAATATAATAACGGCAAATAAATTAAAGAAATCATGAACCATTGATGCCGCAAATGCACGTTGGAACTCTTCTTTAGAGCGAATATGACCAATAGACACTAAGGTGTTAGTAATAGTCGTACCAATATTTGCGCCCATTACCATTGGAATCGCAATACTTAACGGTAAGCCGCCAGCAACAAGGCCCACTATTACTGAGGTAACCGTTGATGACGATTGCACTAAAGCCGTTGCCAAAGCACCTAATAATAATGCGATAAACGGGTTGGTTGCGAATGCAAAAATTTCTTTCGCTCCCTCGGTACCGCCCGACGCTAATTTAAAACCACCACTGACAGTGCCAACGGCTACTAGGACTAAATAAACTAAAAAGGCGATAGCAGCCCAGTTAAGCGTTTTTATTAATAGCGTATTGCGCTTTGATTCACTCATGTTTAAATCTCAGTTTTTGTCTTACCAAATATGGCATTTTGATGACGTTTTTGTTTCAGAACGCATTAGAACACCTGAATATTACAGAAATATTTCAATTCGATTAACGTGCTTCTTTATTCATAACTTAAAAATATAAGGTTAAAAAATCGAGTATAAGGCAAGCCATAACTTTAAAAATAAGTAATTAAAAAATTGATATTAAATTACATAGCGAAGCACTGAGTAGGAGCAATTGAACACTAAATTAAAATATATTTAAGCAATGAATTAACTAAGGTCTGATGATCTTTCAAGGTTGAATTTTCAGCTGCTCCAAAGACTATGCTAAGAGGCGATTTACTCTTTATTGCCTAAATGGATATAGGTAAGGGACATGAGCAAGACGCGGAAGCCTTGCTCGGTTTTTACTCATTTTTACAGGGGTGTAAGCCAGTAGAATAACGCAGGAGCAGTTATCGAGCCCACTAGGTTACAAACCTCGTGTCGCGATTGAATCGCCCTAGCTTGAACGAATCTCAACCCGCAAAGGTCAGTAGACCCAAGATATTTGAGACGGCTTCATGGACTTTGCCTGATATTACTAGAGGCATTGCCTAGCATAAAACTAGGCAATATTAACAATATCTCAATTAATAATTGGATAAAAATTAACGTTATGATTGATACAAATTAGCTTGTTTTATACTGGCAAAATCATTAAAACGTACGCCGTGTTGACGCATCACTTCAAGGACTTTTTTACTGATCATTTGTCGTAAGTAAAACGGCTGATTTGGTACAAAGTGATGAATAGTATGAGTATGCCCAAAGTTAAAACAAAATAAATTAAATGGCATAAACAAACGGCTAGTAATTACGTGAGTTTGTTCAAGCATATTATTCACACCGCCATAATAATGCATACTTGAAGTAACAAAATTAAGGGAGCTCGAACGTACAATATTAGGCACAATCAGCACCACCATTAGAAATTCAAATACATGCATTACATCAAGCAATAATACCGGTGAATTAGCTGCCAATGGAGTGAACAAATTAACTAAGTGAAACGCAATTACGCTATATAAAATGGCGAAATACGCGGTAGTAATCGGAAAACCTGCGTTAAATACTTTAAAAAAGCTAAAACCTTTAATTTCTTTACTAAAGCGCTTTGCATTAATTAATAAACCTAGTAATCCATCAACAATCACCAAGGCGCGTAAAAAATGATTTTTAATACCATTACCCACCAATCGCTCTTCTAAATCTTGCTCAGTCCCCGAGGTTTTATGATGATGTAAATGCATCTTGCGGCGGTACCACGGGCTAATAGTATTAGGACGCATCAACCACACGGTTAGCATCATAAAATTATGTAAAAATGGCTGGTTACTAAAATACTGTTTGTGAATTAGGTCGTGCTCAAGTTCATGGGAAATAGAGGTGGCAATCGCCGCTAAAATAATACACAGCCACGCGGGGATGATAGCAAAGTAATACAACGCGCCAACACCGATTAACGCACTTAAAGAGAGTAGTAAAATAGCCATCCCTAAGGTATTTTGATGCATTAATAGCGGGTGTTTTTTACGCAGTAATGCTTCTTCAGCCTTAATCGCTTTTACAATGGCTTGAATATTCTGTTTTGCGGTTAGTTGAGTCATGATGTTTTATTCGCAACAAGAGGTTGAGGTATATAATATCCGAGTAAAAAACTCAGTACAAAGTAATTTAATACTAATTAATTTACGGGGAAAAAAAGTATAAGATCATAATCAAATTAAATATCTCACTTTCTTAGCACGTGCTATTGGGGCATTTTAAATGCACTTATAAAGCCACATTATACTTTTTAAGAAGCATTTTTTGTTTATCTCCCTTGATAGATAAACGGCCACTGTTCCATATATTTATTAGCGTTTGCCTTCTTTCTGCGGGCATTTTATTTGAAAAAATAGGTATTTCAACCAATTTATTTTCTAAGCCTGGACGCACTATTTTTAATCCATTGTTCCAATCAAATCGATTCAGCATGTACTGTAAAACCAGCATATTATCTGCATATAGATCGATTCTGCCCGCTTTAATCATCTGAAAAATCCGTTCTACCACATCGCTAGAGCCCGCGATTACTTCCACTAAATCAGAATTATTTGGATCATCAATATAATTTTGATAATCAACACTTACCGAGCTGTAATCCCACCCAGGCCCTGTTGCAACACGCTTTCCTTGTATAGATTGAATCCCATCATAGCGCCAGGATTCATCTTGCCTAACAACAAAAGCAGTTGGATATGCAAATGTTGCCTCTGTGGCGTACTCGAAACCCACTTCGGTGTCTTGCGAAAATAAATATTCTGGCAACATATCGCAAAGACCATCCGCAACCATATCGAGCCCCCTTGCCAAAGGCACTTCGTAATACTCTAATTGATAGCCTTTTGATGTATATATTTGCTCTAGTATATCAATCACAAAGCCGCGGGCAGGAAAGTCCTCTGACGGAAATATAGTCATAGGAGGCCATTGGTCGTAGCAAACTTTTAATGTGTTGGCATGACTAAAGTTAACTATACTCAATGCTAACAATAAAGATATAAGCAGCACTTGAGAGATCTTTTTTTACCTTTAAACATTTTATTTTTCAACACGATCACGTCCTTTGTCTTTAGCGCAGTAAAGCTTCAAATCAGCGACTTTGAATAACTCAATAACTGAGCAGTCTTTTAGCTCGGATGAGGCAACGCCAAGGCTTACAGTATACATTACAGTTTCACCATCAACTTCTAAGGTTGAATCAACAACAGCCTTTCTTATTTTATTAGCGAGTTTGAATGCGTTATCAAGCCCTGTGTTTGGAAGAAATAGTGCAAACTCCTCTCCACCCACTCTACCAATAAGGTCAGACTCTCTTATCATGCTTTGAACTGTGTCAGTAAAATGAATAAGCACCTTATCACCAACAAAATGCCCATACGTATCGTTAATGTTTTTAAAGTAATCTAAGTCGATTAAAATAAAAGATGCGGGTAATTTCTGTCGCTGAGAAAGTTCTAGCAAATGATTTGCTGTATCAAAAAAACTCCCCCGATTTAAAGTACCCGTTAAAGAGTCTCTTGTTGCAAGCGTTTTAAGTTTTTCATTTAATACTTGTAGATCTTTTGTACGTTTTGTAACGGCCTCTTCCAGCCAATCTCGTTTAGATTTTTCATCCTCGAGTAATCGCTCCCGATCCCTTTCCATACTAAAGAGCATCGTATTCATATGATCTTGGAGCTGGCTGAGCTCGTTGTTTTCAATATGTGAAAGGTTGATCCGTTTACGTGTATTTTTACTTGATTGGACCTCATTAACTTGTTGCATCAATTCTTTTAAAGGCCTGGCTAGGTAACGATCGAAAGCCCAAATAAATAACCCAAACAAAATCGATAATTTTATCATTGCCGTAATGGCAATTAAGAAAAAACCAAATAAAACACGATCTAAAACCACCTCAGACGATGAATAGAGCACCAACGTGCCAAGAAACACCCGTGTACTATTAAGCGTCCAATACAACTTAGATTTAGTTTCAAAAATTGATAAGGGAAGTGAGGCTTGAGTGTAAGAACGTTTAGAAATCATGCTTTTGCCATGTTTGTCAAAAACATCAACACCCTCAATAACCGGCATTTTAATAAGCCCATCAACCAGTACATCCAACTGAGTTTGGTCATATTGCCACAAACTCGTCGACACGGGACCTTGAACTGTTTCTTGCAACTGTTTTAATTCATCGGAGATTGAGTCTTGTGTTTTTAAGTATTCAGTTAAAAACTGCATGCTTGTTATGAGGCAGGTTACAAACAAGTAGATAGAGAAAATAACGCGCATCATTTTTTTAGATAAACTGTTTGGACTACGGTAACTTGCAAACATTAACAATGGCACTTCTTAATAAACTTTATAGTTGAGCTTAGGTTAATTACATTCTTAATGGAAGCAAAGAACAGCATAAGGAATAAGTGTTCTCATTTCTGGCGGCTTTATGCTATTCAAATTTAAGGCATAAAAAAAACCAACCAATTTAGTCGGGGCTATAAAAAATGGTACTAAGTTGCCGGACTTTTACTTATAACAGCAGCACCTCACGTGCCGCTCGAGTCCGGCAACTCAAATCTTAGGCATAAAAAAACCCCTGCTAAATCTAGCAGGGGCTATAAAAAGTGGTACCAGCGGCCGGACTTGAACCGGCACGCCTTGCGGCAGGGGATTTTGAATCCCCCATGTATACCAATTTCATCACGCTGGCATCATTTTTCTTTAACCTTCTAAACACGAGAAGATAAAGAAAAACCACTTAAGAGTGAAAGATTATGTACCCTCTTCCATCTCATTGCCTAGCATTATACAAACAATGAGCAAAGCGGCAAGCGTTTTATGTATTAAGCGTGATCGACCGCTTAACATTTAGGCAACCATTAACATTTGAACCAATAGCTGGTTAAGCACGTAGCGTAATAGGTAGTATTTAGCGGCTTATTTGCTAAACTATCGCGCACATTAACAGTGAGAGTATATTTATGTCGGCTGAGTTTCCACGAGCAGGGTTTTGGCGTCGTTTTGCGTCATTGGTGTACGACACATTAGCTATTATCGCTTTTGCGATGCTAACGGTGGTATTGTATTTATTTGCTATCCAAGGACTTATTTCCCTTGATGTTATTGCCCTCAATGGCGCTGAAGATGTATCTGCACGTATTCAAGATTCACTATTACTTTCTGGTATTCGTAGCTCGCTGCTGGTGCTTGTTGGCTTGGTATTTTTTGGTTATTTTTGGACGAAAAGTGGGCAAACAATTGGTATGCGAGCATGGCGATTAAAAGTACAAACCAACCAAGGAAGTTTAATTAGCTGGCCACAAGCTATTATCCGCAGTATCAGCGCATTACTTGGTTTAGGAAATTTAGTTGTTTTAGTTGATTTTAAAAATAAAAAATCACTACAAGATTACTTATCAAAAACCGAAGTGGTTACGCTCACCAAAGAAGAAAATAAACGCGTGTATCGCGAACTAGATTAATACTTAATCTATTGAATTGGTATAACCTCAAGCTAAAGCATAAAAAACGCGGCACTTTTAAAAAAGGCCGCGTTTTTTATTTAAGCTTTAAGTCTAGCTACACCCGCTTATTCATCAAATAAGCTGCAAACCCAGTAAATAAAATGCTCGGTAGAACGGCGCCTACAATGGCTGGGATTTGATATACCATTACCACAGGGCCAAATATCTCATTAGTTAAGTGAAACACTATCCCCGTTACCACTCCCATGATAATTCGTGCCCCCATAGTTACGGTTCGTAGCGGACCAAATATAAACGATAAGGCAACCAACAACATCACAGCAATAGACACTGGCTGCATTAATTTACGCCATAGTGCTAAATCATAGGTACTTGTATCTTGCTCATTTTGCTGTAAATAAGCTAAATATGACCACAACCCTGAAAATGACAGTGACTCTGGTTTTACTGAAACCACGCCAAGTTTTTCACCGGTCAGCTGAGATGAGTAAAACTCTTCAGTAACTTGCTCCGTGGTAATTAGCTCTTCACTGATCAATACTTTGTTCACATCGCGCAGTAGCCAGCCATTATCACGCCCTACTGCTTCTTTTGCTTTAGTAATTTGTGTAAGTTGCAACGACTTATCAAAGTGGTACATATTTACGCCGCGCAGCATGCCATTTTGGTCAACATCTTCAATATTAATAAAGTTACTGCCATCTTTAGCCCACACGCCTTTTTGTGCATTAAATACATCCCCGCCATGAATAGCTTGGTTACGCATTTCTTTGGCGTGCAGCTGAGCAGCGGGCGCCCCCCACTCACCTAGCGCCATTACGCACAGCGCCATAAAAATTGCGGTTTTCATTACCGAGCCAATGATTTGTAAACGCGACATACCCGCGGCTTGCATTACTACCAACTCACTATTAGAAGCTAAAGCGCCTAACCCAGTTAAGCCACCAATAAGTGCTGCCATTGGGAAAAACACCACTAAATCGCCGGGCATACTATAAATGGTATATAGCAAGGCGGTCATAATATCGTAACTACCACGGCCAACCGATTTAAGTTGCTCTATAAATTTTATTAAAGTACTGATCCCCACCAACACCATTAGTGCAAATCCAGTCGTTTGCATAATGCTACGGCCTAAATACCAATCAAGCGTTTTCATCATATGTGTTGCTCCCGTTTAGTCACGACAGCCTTCAGCCAAACACCTAATGGGCGGCCTTTAATAATTAATAAACTACCTATAAATAATGCACTTAAGTGAATCCACCATAGGCCAATAGAGGGCGGAATTTTCCCATCTTCTACCGCAAACTTAGCCGCGTTAAGTAAAATGAAATACCCTAAATATAAGCTCAAAGCAGGCACTAATTTAGCAAATTTACCTTGGCGTGGATTAACAACGCTCAGGGGTACTGCTAGTAAAGTTAATAATGGAATAGATAGCGGAATTGCCAAACGCCATTGCCACTGTGCAATTGCTTCTGGAGTGTTAATAGACATTAACTCACGAGTTGGCACGGCTTCTAACTTACGACGTTGGTGTTCTATTTCTTGCTCGCGAATTTGTACGCTGTAGCCATCAAACTCAGTTAAATTAAGTGAAGGCGCTTCGCCATCGGTTTCGTAACGTTTACCATCAGTGAGCACTAACTGCTGTTCACCATTTTGCGCTTCAATAACAACGCCCTGCTCTGCATAAACTAAACGCGCTAGGTCACTTTTTTCACTATCGGGTAGTTGTGCCACAAAAACTTTGTTGAGCTCTTTGCCGCCATTTTCAATATTATGAATAAACACCACGGCTTTTTCGTTACCGGTTTGTTGAAAACGTCCAGCTCGAAGTGCAGATAAACCAGCATCAGCCTTGGCTTGCTCTTTAAGTTGGTACTCTTGTTCGCTTGCCCACGGAGCAATATATAAAGTAAGTACGGCAGCCAGTAACGCTAAGATGACACTTGAGATTAGCGTAATACGCACTACATACCACTCACTCACGCCACAGGCTTTAAGTACTGTCATTTCACTGTCAGCGTAAATACGGCTATAAGCTAAAATAATTCCTAAAAATAAACTCAGTGGCAAAATTAACGATGCTAACTGCGGCAACTTAAGCGCAATCATGGCAAACACGAGTTTAGCTGGGATACTCCCCTCTGAGGCATCACCAAGAATAACAACAAACTTTTGCGACAAAAATATGGTCATTAAAGTTAAAAATACGGCGACCTGCGATTTTAAAACCTCAGTGGTCAAATAACGGAAAATTAGCAACATTCGCCCCTGTTAAACATGGAATTTCAATATAGTAATAAAAAACAATGAGTGAACTAGTTAATTCACTCATTTTAAATGAGTATTAAGCACATATTATAAGCCATCAATATTAATTATCCTACCTAACATCACGATATAATGTTGCATTAGTAACCCTTAAGCATATAAAGTTCAAATACACAGTAAGAGTCGAGTAAAATCTACTAATATTAGCGCTAGACCTAAAAATTTAGGTAAAAAGACTAGAAAACACATTTTTAGTCCCAACTTAGCTTCTATAGATGACTCAAAATCAGGAGTGACAATGGAATTCAACGTAAAAAGTGGTAGCCCAGAAAAACAACGCAGTGCATGTATTGTTGTTGGTGTATACGAACCACGAAGGTTATCCCCCATTGGTGAACAACTTGATAAAATCAGCGATGGTTATATCTCAAATTTATTACGCCGTGGCGACTTAGAAGGTAAGCCAGGGCAAGTATTACTATTACACCATGTACCTAATATTTTAAGCGAACGTATTTTACTCGTTGGCTGCGGTAAAGAACGCGAACTAGACGATAAACAATATAAACAAATTATTTCTAAAACCATCAATACCTTAAACGAAACAGGCTCGATGGAAGCGGTATGCTTTTTAACTGAGCAACATGTTAAAGGCCGTGATACCTATTGGAAAGTACGTCAAGCGGTGGAAACAACCCAAGACTGTTTATACACTTTTAATCAGCTAAAAAGTAAGAAAGTAGACCCACGTCGCCCACTGCGTAAAATGGTATTTAACGTCCCTACTCGCCGTGAACTGACTATAGGCGAAAGTGCCATTGAGCATGGCCTAGCGATTGCTGCTGGTAGCAAATTGTGCAAAGACGTTGCCAATATGCCGCCTAATATTTGTAATCCAGCGTATCTCGGCGAGCAAGCCAAAGAACTTGAGACTAATTTTGACAACATCACTGTTGAGCTGATTGGCGAAGATAAAATGGCAGAACTTGGTATGAACTCATACCTAGCAGTTGGTCGTGGTAGTGATAACGAATCGGTTATGTCTATAATTAATTACAAAGGCGCAGGCGATGACCAAGCGCCTATTGTGTTAGTTGGTAAAGGTTTAACCTTTGACTCAGGCGGTATTTCATTAAAACCAGGCGAAGGCATGGATGAAATGAAATACGACATGGGTGGCGCTGCTGGTGTTATTGGTGCTATGCGCTCGCTTGCACAAATGCAGCTACCTATAAACGTAATTGGCGTTTTAGCCGGCTGTGAAAACATGCCAAGCTCAAATGCCTATCGCCCTGGTGATATTTTAACCACTATGTCAGGGCAAACGGTTGAAGTACTTAACACCGATGCCGAAGGCCGTTTAGTGTTATGTGATGCGCTGACCTATGTAGAGCGTTTTGAACCAGAAACCGTGATTGATGTGGCAACATTAACCGGTGCGTGTATTGTTGCCTTAGGTGCCCATGCTACGGGGTTATTAGCTAATCATAATCCACTGGCGCATGATTTATTAAAAGCGTCTGAGCAAAGCGGCGACCGTGCATGGCAACTGCCATTATGGGATGATTATCAAGATCAACTTGAGAGCCCATTTGCCGACTTTACTAACTTAGGTGGCCGTGCTGCAGGTACTATTACCGCGGCCTGCTTCTTATCTAAATTTACTAAAAAGTATAACTGGGCTCATTTAGATATTGCCGGCACAGCATGGCGAAGTGGTGCTAAAAAAGGTGCCACGGGTCGCCCTGTACCTATGCTAACGCAATATTTATTAAACCGAGCTGGCATTAGCGAAGCAAGCCAAGACTAACAAACCTGTAAAAGGCTTTACAGCCCAATGTAGAGTATAAAATAAGGCGCTTTTAAAGCGCCTTATTTATTGGGTATTAATTGAAGCAAACACCGTTATATGGCAAAATCCCCTTCTTAATTTGTGTGTATTTAATAACAGCACAATCAATGTCATGGGAAATCCCGATACAATGAACATGAATGCCCAGTTTTTCATTTTAAAGCAACAAGATGAGTCATTAGCTAAAGCCGATGATCACTTTGCTTTAGCAGCTCAAATAGCTGGGCAACAGTATCGGCTTGGTCAACGCGTATTTATTTTTGTAGATAGCGAAGTAACCGCCAACAGCATTGACGAAACGATTTGGACATTTGATGCCGACAGTTTTGTGCCCCATAATTTACAAGGTGAAGGCCCTAAGGGCGGCGCACCTGTAGAAATTGGCACAACACCACCCGTTGGTAATCGTAAAGTATTAATTAACTTGGCCAATCACTTACCGGATTTTATTCGTCGGTTTAACCAAGTTTTTGATTTTGTACCCGTAGAGCCCGTAGCCAAACAAGCCGCTCGCGAGCGTTTTAAAAAACTACGCCAACTCGGTGCCAATATCACCACGCAAGATATTAATCGCTAACGCTCACTGCGTACAAAGCTAACTAACTCATTTAAGTACTTATTTAAGGTTCTGTGTAATGGATAAAACCTACAATCCGCAAGATATTGAACAGTCTCTCTATCAAGACTGGGAACAAAAAGGCTACTTTAAGCCATCTGGCCAAGGCACCCCATATTCAATTATGATCCCACCGCCAAATGTCACGGGTAGCTTACACATGGGCCACGCTTTCCAAGATACCATCATGGATACCTTAACGCGCTTTAAACGTATGCAAGGTAACAATACATTATGGCAAGTAGGTACTGACCACGCAGGTATTGCCACGCAAATGCTTGTAGAGCGAAAGCTTGCGGCAGAAGAAGGGAAAACACGCCACGATTTAGGCCGTGAAGCTTTCATCGATAAAATTTGGGAATGGAAAAACGAGTCTGGTGGCACAATCACTAAACAACTTCGTCGTCTTGGTGCTTCTGTTGATTGGGATCGTGAACGTTTTACTATGGACGATAGCCTATCAGAAGCTGTTAAAGAAGTATTTGTACGCCTTCATAAAGAAAACCTAATTTACCGTGGTAAACGCCTAGTAAACTGGGATCCAAAATTACACACTGCGATTTCTGATCTTGAAGTTGAAAACAAAGACAAACAAGGCCACATGTGGAACTTACGTTATCCACTTGCTGATGGCGTAAAAACACAAGACGGTAAAGACTACATTGTTGTAGCCACTACGCGCCCAGAAACCATGTTAGGTGACTCAGGTGTGGCCGTAAACCCCGATGACGAGCGCTACCAAGACCTAATTGGTAAAGAGATTTTACTACCAATCGTTAATCGTCGTATTAAAATTGTTGCCGATGAACATGCCGATAAAGACAAAGGGACGGGTTGTGTAAAAATAACCCCTGCGCACGACTTTAACGATAACGAAGTAGGCAAGCGCCACCAGATGCCGATGATTAATATCTTCGATAAAGACGCGGCGATTTTAACTCAAGGTGAAACCTACACCTTTGACGGCAAAGAACTTGAATTTGACGCGCCTATTCCTGAGCGGTTACATGGCCTTGACCGTTTTGACGCACGTAAAGCGATTGTTGCTGAATTTGAAGAGCTAGGCCTACTTGAAAAAATTGAAGACCATGGCCTAACTGTTCCTTACGGAGATCGCTCTGGTGTGGTAATTGAACCACTACTTACTGACCAATGGTATGTGCGTGTTGCACCACTTGCTGAACCTGCAAAAGACGCAGTTAAAAACGGCGACATTCAGTTTGTACCTAAGCAATACGAAAACATGTACTTTTCGTGGATGAATGACGTACAAGATTGGTGTATTTCACGCCAGCTTTGGTGGGGTCACCGTATTCCAGCTTGGTACGACAGCGAAGGCAACGTATACGTTGGTCGTGATGAAGCTGAAGTACGTCGCGATAATAATATTGCAGATAGCGTAACACTAAGCCAAGACGAAGACGTTCTTGATACGTGGTTCTCATCAGCACTGTGGACGTTCTCAACCCAAGGTTGGCCAGAAAATACCGATGATTTAAAAACCTTTCACCCATCTGACGTGTTGGTAACTGGTTTTGATATCATTTTCTTCTGGGTTGCACGTATGATCATGATGACGCTGCACTTTATAAAAGATGAAAACGGCAAACCACAAGTTCCATTTAAAACCGTGTATGTAACTGGCTTAATACGTGACGATAACGGCGATAAAATGTCGAAGTCAAAAGGTAACGTACTTGACCCACTAGACATGATTGACGGCATCGGCCTTGAAGACTTAGTACAAAAGCGTACTGGTAACATGATGCAGCCTAAACTTGCCGCTAAAATTGAAAAAGATACCCGCAAAGTATTTGCAAACGGTATTGAAGCACACGGTACCGATGCACTACGCTTTACCTTAGCAGCAATGGCATCAACCGGTCGTGATATCAACTGGGATATGAACCGCCTTGAAGGTTACCGTAACTTCTGTAACAAATTATGGAACGCAAGCCGTTACGTATTAATGAACACAGAAGAGCAAGACTGTGGCTTTAACGAGAGCGAAAAGCAGTACTCGTTAGCTGATCGTTGGATTTTAGGTCAATATGAAGCCACGGTTAAAACCTACACCGAGCACCTTGATAACTACCGTTTTGATTTAGCAGCGAATACATTATATGAATTCACTTGGAACCAGTTCTGTGATTGGTACTTAGAACTAACTAAGCCGGTACTATTTAAAGGCAATGAAGCACAGCAACGCGGTACACGCCATACACTTATTACGGTACTTGAAAGCTTACTGCGTTTAATGCACCCAATGATGCCTTACATTACAGAAACAATTTGGCAGCGTGTAGCACCACTTGCTGGCCTTGAAACAGCGGGTACCAGTATTATGGTTCAAGGTTTCCCTGTTTATAACGCAGCAAGTGTTGATGCTAAAGCGATGGATGACTTAGAGTGGGTTAAGCAATTCATTTTAGCGATTCGTAATATTCGTGGTGAAATGGATATCAGCCCAAGCAAGCCGTTATCAGTGTTACTAGCCAATGCATCGAGCGACGATGTGCGCCGTATTAACGAAAATGAATCGTTTTTAGCGTCACTCGCTAAGCTTGAAGCATTTACTCTGCTTGAAAACAAAGACGATGCCCCAGCGTGTGCAACCTCTTATGTTGGCAACCTTGAAATTATGATCCCAATGGCGGGCTTAATTGATGTCGAAGCTGAGCTTGCACGTATTAACAAGCAACTTGAAAAAGCAGAGAAAGGCCTAGCGCAAGTGCAAAACAAACTGGCTAACGAAAAGTTTGTTAACAATGCACCTGAAGCGGTACTCGCTAAAGAAAATGCTAAGCTAGCTGAATTTACCGATGCTAAAACTAAGCTACTAGAGCAAAAAGTTAAAATAGAAAGCTTATAATTAAACCAGTACGAATGGCTTATGCCATTCGTAAACATTTAATTTATAAGTATAAAAAA